>NZ_RXPT01000022.1:0-81451 GCF_003965585.1 Enterobacter sp. WCHEn045836 | reverse complement strand
GCGAAGCGCGTCTTCCAGCGCGGCGATACGGGCGAGATAGTCCTGACTCATGACCTTATTTATAATGACCTTATTTATAATATGGTAATGACCTTTTTACAACATTGTCAATGAGTTAAGGCGTGTTGTTTTTGGCTGACGCCAGTCCAGCTTATCGAGGAGCATCGCAAGTTGTGTGCGGGTGATCGCGATTTTGCCGTCGCGTACAGCAGGCCAGATAAACTGGCCTTCTTCCAGGCGTTTGGTAAACAGGCACAGGCCATCAGCATCGGCCCAGAGGATTTTTACAGTATCTCCCTTGCGGCCACGGAAGATAAACAAGTGGCCGGAGAACGGGTTTTCATCAAGTGCATGCTGTACTAGCTCGCCCAGACCATTGAACGATTTACGCATATCCGTGACGCCAGCAACCAGCCAGATATGGGTGCCTGACGGGAGGGATATCATTGGCCTCTCCCGGTCAGCTCACGGAGCAGCACAGCCAACAACTCTGGAGACGGGTTCTCAAGCGTCATTTTGCCGTGACGGAACTCAACACAACAGGAGGTGGCATTCAGCGCTGAGAACTGACCCGGACCTGTGTTCGCCTCACCTGCTGGTGCCGGGTCAGGTATCACCTCGACAGGCAGCATCATCGGTGATGGAGACGATTCGACTGTTGCCGGAAGTCGACGTGATATGCGGCCTTCATCCTGCCAGAGCCGTAGCCATTTAAAGATGACGTTATCGTTAATGCCGTTTTCACGAGCAATCTGAGTAACGCAGGCACCGGGGCGGGAAGCCAGTTCGACCATACGTAGCTTGAAGTCATTCGAATAGTTTTTACGAGGTTCTTTTCGCCAGGATTGGGTTTCCATACTTAGATGTCCGTCTGTAACAGGTGGGCGTCTAAGTTACCAGCACTGGCTTAATGGCTACATACGGCGCTGGCTTTACGCTTACAGTAAACCTTCTTTTTATCAAAGAATTGCAAGGATGTGCGCAGACTGGACGACATATTTTTTATTGAGGTAAACACCCAATTCTCTCCCCTTTTTTTAAGGTAAGGTTGTTATATTTTCTCTTAACCCCTTATATGACAAGGGCTGGAGCGAAATAACTAAACAAACAACACCGTTGTTCAAAAAATCTCGTACATCGCGATACCGTGCGAGTATCCCCCCGGCGTGGAAAAATGCAGAAAAGGCCCCGTACAAACCTGCCCCGGCATATTCTCCTGAGTGATGGTTACCTGGCGGCAAAGGATATCTGGCGCTCATGCGTTATAATGCGACTTCCCTTCCCTCCCCCTTAAATGTAGACCTCTGTGACACCGTTATGTTGTATTTTCAGGGGCTAACCAGGGGGCTAAAACTTAGCGGATTGATTTAAACCCCTTTAAAATCAACACAAACAAAGAATCTGGAACAATCCTAAAAAAGAAGCCATGCCGAAGAAAAGCCTGCAATGGAATAATGTTAACTGCATTTTATAATGTACAGAAAACTGCTAAAGGGAACTCGTCATCCCGCGCTGGCGACCGCTACTCTACAGAGTTATAACCAACTTCAAATACAGCATAGCAGCTTTAATAATATAATTATCACGCGAACACACCTATTCCAGATTAATATAGAAACAGAAGAGAAAACCGCCACCTGTAAAACACCGCGACTCCCTTCACAATTAATTACTTAACAGTGACAAGCCGGCAGGAATGAATAGTACCACTCACGATAAACAATCCCGGAGTAAACAAACTTCGTTGCACTTTTCTGTGGATGACCTTTTCAGTTACGGCATGGTTAGTTAAACACCAGGTGAAAATATCGAATTCCTGTAAAAGATATCGTTACTTTGACAATACCCCGATTTCGTCTACGATTTTAATCGTAAACTTAATAATATTAAAACCATTAACAACCACCAGAGACGTCATCACTGTTTCATCAACAGCGAAGAGGTACAAGCGATGAAAGCAGAAGAATATATCATATGGTCATCGTTGCTCAATTCTTCAAAGGAATGGCATTTCAGGGTACCTTTTGCGGATATCGATACCGGAAAAGTCGTCTATCATGCCTGTTATCTGCGTTATTTCGACCAAGCTCGCACTGAGTGGTTCAGAGCGCATTATATCAGCCTGGCAAAAATGATAGAGGAGCTTGATACAGCATGGATAGTCTGCCAGACGGACATTTCCTACCATTCCCCGTCTCATTTTGACGAGACTCTCACCATCACTACCAGCCTCTCCCGGCAACAACATGCACGGTTTGTGTTCACACAAATCGTCAGCTGTGACGGTAAACCAAGAGTCTCGGCCCATATCAGTATGGCCACCGTGAGCGTCACAACGCTAAAACCTGTCAGACCTCCATCACTGCATTCAGCTATGAAATGCAATTCATCTTTCAGGTAAGCAGTATGAATAATTCTGTGGTAATTACGGGATTGGGTATGGTGACTCCCCTGGGATGTGGCTCTGACACTGTGTGGGAAAGATTGAATGCCGGAAAGTCAGGCATTACCGGGCTCACATTTCACGATGCCTCAGAAGGCGTAATTTCATATCCTGCAGGGATTGTGTCGGACAAAACGGCAGACCCGACAGCTGGGTTTGAGCCGGCTGACTTCTTTACGGAAAAAAGTCTCCAGCGTACCAATCGTTTTATACAGTTTGCTGTCGCAGCTGCAGAAGAAGCAATCCAGCAGGCAGGCTGGCTGCAGCTTACAGCAGAACAAAAAGAAAGAACTGGCGTGGTGATTGGCTCAAGTCAGGGGGGAATTCAGTCACTCCTTGATGCCGCAAGCGAGTTGTCCCTTTATGGACGGAAATCTACATCACCTTTTACCAGCCCCCTGTCGTTGCTCAGCATAGCAGCCGGTGCAGTTAGTATTCGTTTTGGTTTTATGGGACCCTCATTTGCACCATCCACAGCATGTGCAGCCAGTCTCCAGGGCATCGGCGAAGCTCTCAGTATTTTGCATAACAATGATGCAGATGTGGTAATTGCGGGCGGCAGCGAGGCAACCCTGAACCCGGTCAGTTTTGCAGGTTTTCAGGCTGCAGGAGCTCTGTCCCGTAATATTTCCCTGCCCTTCCGGAAACGTTCACGTCCTTTTGACCGGGACAGAGATGGCTTCATCCTTTCAGAAGGAGCCGCAATTATGGTTCTTGAAAAGCGGGAGCACGCCCTGAATCGCGGAGTCGTTCCACTTGCTGAAATCGGTGGTTACGGCACGTCAAGCGACTCCTTTCATATCACCTCCGGTTTGCGTGACGGGAAAGGGGTGGCAAAAGCGATGAGAAATGCGCTGCGCTCAGCCAGTATCACCCCAGATGCAGTGGGTTATCTCAGTGCCCATGCCACTTCCACACCGATCGGTGATTTGTGCGAGTATCTGGCTATTCGTGAAGTATTTGGCAGTACCTCTCATCTGAGTGTCTCTGCTATAAAAAGTGCGTTCGGCCATCTGCAGGGAGCGGCTGGTGCACTAGCCACTGCAGTGACAATACAGGCTCTTCGGGCTGGCAAACTTCCCGCAACACATAACACCAGGAATTTCAGTGACGAAATGCCCGGGCTGGATATTATTATCGGAAGTCAAAGGGTTAAATCCGTCGATTATGCGATGGTAAATGCCTTCGGGTTTGGCGGTATCAATACATCCCTTGTATTGAAGGCTTGCTGAAAACATGTAAGCAGGTGAATCCGAATATCCAGAAATATGCCGGATTGACGTTTATAACGTTGCTCATGTAAATATAGCCCGTCTGGTATTCTGCGTCATGTTCTGCCCCGGGCAAGAAGAAAAAGACAATCAGTTTAATAATCTGGTCATACTAATTGGTGTTCGATGAGATTTATTGTGGTTCGTTGATTGAGTCAGGATTATGGTCGAGAGATGCTGCGGAACGCCAGATGAGCTGTCAGGAACGTAGTGGTGCACGCGCGTCTTATATCCATAAAACGGTGTTTTTGGATGATCGCAGGCTGATGCTGCAAAGGTGGGCTGATTTCTGGATACAAATGAGGAAAAAACAGTGAGTCCGTTTGACTTCGCACAAATCTAGTCCGGATAGCGTCCCGCACCAAAACCAGTCAGGATATACCACGTTATGCGCCTCCATGTCGGAGGTGCTTAATTTTGAACTAGGATTCCATCCATCGATTGAACTCACACTCAGAAGAGGACGTCGCTGAATCGCTACGGATTTCACCGTTAGCATTTCTAAATGCGAGATTGTATTTCCTACTGGCGCGCGCACCGTAATCAGCACTGAGTCTGCGGAGACCTTAAGTTTTATATAATAGTCCTGTAAAAGATCCATACCCACAAGCGTTTAATAATGCACTGCCTTAAGCCTCTTTGTCTTCGGTACAGGATAAAGAGACTGTAATATTCTTTATGGGATTCTCAATGCGCGGTGCAATTTACTCATCATAAAAAATGCCGGTATCGAGGTCACCAAGGCACTCTATTTAACTTAAAAACCCTTTTGCTTTAAAACACTTGCAAAAGAAATCTCAGCCTTGATTACCTCCTCAATAAACTCAGCCGGTGATAATTTTTTTCCCAGAGATGCGACATAATGCAGTGCTAGTTGCCTGCTTTGGTTAACAATCAATTGTTTTTTTAACATTTCACGTTTCCACTAATAATTTACGAGCCATACAAAGCTATTCGAAAGGGAAGAGAGATATTACAACTTTACATATCAGAATGTTTTATCCCCCAGCCCGATGCACAATAAGACATTTAAAGTGTCAGATTCAATTCTATGCACATTATGATAGGGCGTATATTAAAAAAGTTTATTCAACAAACATAATGATTGCGTAAAGTAATGAAAAAATCAAACTCCTTTATGCCAGTATCAATCGTACTAATGCTTTACTCGGAAGAACACGTGTTATCGCTCGGTGTAACTCATTATACTTTCATCTTGATGATATGTGTATCCCTGTTATCAATCTGCACGCCACACTTAATCACGCATCGGCTCACCTGGACAGGCCAACACAGCCCAAGCAGCTAACCTTAAGTTAGATACCAAAATATAGCCTGAGTATTATAAAATTGTGCGGTATATACCCCCCAAAAAAGCATGCTGTTAGCATTTTATTTTAAGGGCATTTAAATTATCCGTGTGGATTTTTCGTATCTTTTTGACCAGAAACTATTTTCCAGACTCGAGATAGTTACGCCGAGCGTAGTTGAGGCATGGATAAACTCCTGATTTCCTATGTAAATACCAACGTGTCGGGACGTTTTTGTTGTCTTAAAAAAAACAAGATCTCCGAACTTAAGTTGATGCTTATTGATTGTTTTTCCAATTTTTATCTGCTCTTTAGTCGTTCTGGGTAGATAGATATCGAAGCTGCGATAAATTTTTTGAATAAGTGCAGAACAGTCGATTCCTTTTTCATCCGTACCACCAAACTGGTACCTGACTCCTTCCCATTTTGAATAGTTCTTAAGAATCATAATCTTAGCATTTATGTCGCCCTGGTTGAAATTATCCAGACCGTGTGATGAAGAGAAAGCCAGGGTTGAGTAAATTGTGAAGAAAGAAACAACAAAAATGGTTTTAAGTAACATCATGATAGATAACAATCACTCTTGCAAAGCAGGTGTTCGACTCCATTAAGGATAAAAATGAGGGCGAAATTCATACAATTAGAGATGAAATTACAACCATATTGATGTTTTTTTGTTCGCTTAAATTTTGATAAATCTATAAATATGTATATTTTTGTTTGGATCTTTATTGATTTGCAGCTAACCACTTGATCTGCCAAAGAAGTTCCAAACCATCAGGTTTCGGACGTTTTTGTAAACGTAGTGGGTAATGGTAGCCGGTCAAAATTGATCCTGAGTGGGCTGGCTTCCAAAATTTGGACTCCTAACTACAGGGGGATTCGTAAACGGGTTCTGGCTCACTCCATACACCCTCTTGCTAAACTGGTAACTGCGGCATTAGCCATTGTTATTCATGACATCCCCCCCTCCCATACAGCTCCTTTTTGTACAATACCAGGAATAATTTATGGTCGCTGTTAACGTAAAGTAAAAAGAATATGGCCTGAATCAATATTCCGTATCAGCAATCCATGCGAAGAAAACGCTAACAGACAAATGCAATTAAGCATCCTTTGCAAGATTAATCGGATAGGACATATAAAGATACTCCAGTAAAGGGACCGGACGAGAGAAAAAATACCCCTGAAAAATTTCAATACCGGTCTCCATAAGTGCAGCAAGCTGCTGCTCATCTTCAACGCCTTCGGCGATAATCTGGCAGTTGAACTTATGCCCAAGGGTAACCATATTTTTCACAAGCAGCGAAGATGCATCACTTTCAATCACGCTGGAGGTAAATATCTTATCCACCTTGATATATTCAGGATGGAATTGCCGCAGATAGCTATAGTTTGCGTGCCCGGTACCAAAATCATCCAGCGAAAACTGCACACCTAGCTGCCTCAATGTCTGTACTATAGCCGCAGTCTGCAGTGTATTGTCAATTGCCTCTCGTTCCGTAATTTCCAGCACCAGCTGCATTTTTTTCTTTTTCAGCTGCTGCAGAAAGCCCCTGCAGAGCACAACAATAGCATCATCCTGAAAATCAACAGCGCTGACGTTGAAGCATATAAACAAATCCCCTGGAAGATGATGATGGTTTTCGCTAAAGAAATTAACGACATCTTTAAAACAGATGGCAGTTATATCCTTAATCAGCCCAGTTTCTTCTGCAACTGAAATAAACTTGTCTGGCGGAATAAAACCCTGCTCAGGGTGTTCCCAGCGCACTAAAATTTCACCTCCTACAACCTGTTTATTATTACCCTTAACAATAGGCTGAATATAGGGCTTCAACTGCTTCTTATGAATAGCTTTTCTGAGCAGAAACTCCACAGTTCCACGGTAGCGAAGGTAGCTATGAAAGAAGAAAGTCAGCAGCAATGACACCAGTACAACAAAAATAAAAAGATTTCGTTCGTGGTGAAGAAAAGCCTGCAGCAAAGAATAACCCCGACGCTCAGCTATTACAGTATAGTGGAATTGCTTAGAACTCAGCTGCTGAGAAATGTTTAACTTTACTTTATCGGTCACAACATCGTTGTTGTGGAGATAGCGTTCACCAACCATAAAATAAAGAGTATCTTCACTTCCAAGAGCCCGAAGAATATTAGATAAATAATAACTATCGATACCAATCAGAGCAGTATTCCCCTGACCATCACGTAAGCTATATATAATAAGGGGCCTGCCGGGTGTCATTTGATTTCCTCCCATCAAAATGAGCGCTCTGTCAGGATAATGATCCTGATTCAGGCCAAATGACCGTCCGCCAAAAACAGAGGTGCAGTAGATTTCATTATGCTTCGCCATGTTAACGGTTCGGACATCAGGGATAGTCGCCACTATAGTACGGATACCCGTTAGCACATCCTCACTGCAGGAACGTCCCATAAACACCTCAGCTTGTTCAGCTGCAAGCTTAGCGTGCCCGAGGGTTTTATCAATGCTGTTCACCGCCTGCTCAAGTCTTAACCGGGTGCCTTCTGCTAAAGAAAACGTTAACTGCAGATAGCAGAGATAAGTCCCCAGCCCCATAATTAGCAGGAAAAAAGTAAGTACAGAGAAAAAATGATATCTTGTATTTTTATTCATTTTAGCCGCCTGTCTAACAGCAGGATACAATAAATATGGGTTAATTACAAAAGCTCCATCTCATTGGCTATCTATAGCATAGACCCGTTGCATTCATGCCGCTGTCCTCCCTGATTTGTTATCACCTGTCCATGTTCACCTTCCCGGAAAATTGTTCATACACAGCCCCCCTGAAGGCAGGATGGCTTGATGACGGAGTATAGTGCTGAATTCATTATGAAATGGATGTCATCCCTTCCCATAAGACGTGCAGTACAATTCAGCATGGATTGTCTGTCATGCGGATTTTGCTTATTATCCCCCCAACCCATTTTTTATTGAGTCCCCTAATGGAGAGAGCCTCTCATGGCTGTTGCCGTTGCTGTTCTTTTTATTGTTCTGGCCATTTACCTGCCCGGAAATGGTGGAGCCGGAGTTACTCTTCCATGGAATTTAACCTTCACGGCCTGGACAGGCATGATGCTGATAGTTTTGGCCTGCCGATATAAAAGTACATCGGCTCGGGGTGAATCTCAGCCACTGATCACTCTGGGGGGGATTCTGCTGCTGCTGCCGTGGCTGTTGCAGGCACGGGGAAATCCCGGCGTCTGGACGCTTCTGGCAGCGTTATTGCTCTGGCAATTACTGATGCGAATACCACTCACCACTGTTCGCAGACAACAGATACTCTGGGCCGTTTTTATACTGGCACTGGGTCAGGCGGGCATCGGTCTGCTGCAGACTTTCAGTCCGTCGATCGCCGCACGTCTGTATGAGTTCAACTGGCTCCGTAACCATGGTCGCCCTTACGGTATTTTCCAGCAGGTGAATCTGATGGCAAGTTTTCTTGCCATCGGTATAGCCTGTGGCTTTTTGTTATTAATGAAGTCAGGCTCTCGTGCGGCTCGACTGATTGTACCGGGACTGGGTCTGCTCGCCTTTGTGATGGCGCTGAATCAGTCCCGCGCTGGAGCAATGGGGGCTGTTATTTCCGTCATTGCTATCAGTTGGCTTGTCGGACGAAATCATCCGCTCCGGATGTGGGCAGGTGTCATGATCATGATACTGGCAGCATGTGCGGGAGTTCATATCACTCAGCACATTACGGTTCTGGTCAATGGCCAGCCATCTCTGATTGCACGCGATTACACAGGCTCTACCCGTGAGCGGCTTTATATTCTGGAAATTACTTGGAAAATGATTCAGGCACATCCCTGGACAGGGTATGGTTATGGTACATTCGAATATGCCTTCAGCCGCTATGTACTGACGCACCCTGAAACAGGTTACAGCTACTCCAGCATCGTCAACCATCCACATAATGAGCTGTTGTATGCCTGGTTCCAGGGTGGTGTCATTGCGCTGGCCGGAATGCTTGCACTGTGCGTCGGGTGGTTGGTTATACTCATCCGGGCAGCGCGGCAGTCTCACTATGATCTGGCACAGTCTTTGCTTATTCTGCCGCTACTTGTTCACATCAACCTAGAATACCCACTCTATCAGTCGTTCGTGCACTTCGGTCTGCTTCTGATACTACTTCGACTGGGAGTGGCAGATATTCCTTCCCCCGCCAGCACCGTGCAGGTATTGCCTCTCCGGCAGCGTGCAATATGTGCTTTGTGCGGCACGGCGATGTTCATTTTTAGTCTCACCGGGCTTTATGCAGGCCAGAAGTTGACTGCTCTCGAGCGCTCCGGGCTGGTGAACTTCCCTGTTCCGGCACCATGGTACTTCACCACTCAGTCAGAACGCGCACAGTTTGATGGAATGGTCGCGCTGCTAACAGACTATAACCTTACCCGCAACTCCGCGAATCTGGATGCATTTATGGTACAGGCAGAAAAATGGTCGGAGCGCTATAACGACAAAAACGTCTGGAGAAGTATGATAACGATCGCACAGCATCGCAATGAGACGGAAAAACTGGCTGAGATGAAAGAAATGTACCGTCAATTATTTCCTCAGAAAACCGAACAGCAACCCTCTATACCACCAGAGCATTAACCGGATGATATTGGTATTTCATAAATTTGCATTAACATCTTTTCAACAGTGGTGTATATTCCTGTGACTCCAGCCAGAGAGTTTGAGGCGCAATGGACTAAAGACGTACGTTAAAAGTGTCATGGACTGGGAAATATACCTTCTTAGAAGGCCAAAGTGATATTGAAATTAAATTTCCAAATAAGTGTTTCGAAAATAAATGAACGCTTTGTGATTTCAGCCCAGGCTGTGTGACCTGCTCAATCGTCCCTCCCGGATGGCTCAATGCTAAGCATAGCCCCAATCCCCGGACAAAAAGACATTTTTGAAAAACAACCTAAAAAATGGACAAAAACCTTGCATGGAAGATAGCTGTAATTCTGATCGTGACATTATCTGCAGGTTATCAGAACACTCTCATGCATCGCTCACTAGAGTAGTGTACTCCAACGGCATTTACGGTCTTTAATTCCTGGCAGTCGGACGAGGAAGGTGCCGGCCCTTTGCATATAGTCTCCTCTCCCAGAGTATGTATTAATTATTCATTTTTAAGTGCAGCTCCGCAATGTCATACATTGTAATATTGAGATCGTTATCAATAGTTTTATCAAACCCACATTAGGGAAAATGTCATGATTTTATAAAGCTAGCCCCATAAACTTGAAAATAATTGTAAGAAATATACGATTCGATTCCTTTGCATTTATCCAAGAAAGCTTTTGCTATTGACTCCGTTTAAGCATCAGCTTTTCCGGATATGTCAAACGGTCTAAAATGCATCTGGAAAGCGATGATGGTTCTCCTTGTCTCTTCATCCAGTACATGTGCCTAAGGGATATTGCTATATTAAATCAGAACGTTGCCCTATGTGTTCGGAGCTCGTCCTGCTAAATATTTCTGAACAGTTTGTTCATCGGGCCATGCACCAATGCCATGCTCAGCCAATTTGTTCCTATGGAAAAAGTCGACCGGGAATCGGATTTTCGCAAGGGCGATATGTCACTGTGACCCAAAATGTTTTCAGAGGAAATATTATTTCTTTTAATAAAATCGTTTGCAAAATTGAAAGCGTTAGAACTTGTTTTTCACTAAATAGATACCATACTTTCTCCTCCAGCATATCCTCAGTAAATCCTCTATTGACAATCTCAATACCAATCGATGTATCGTTAAAATTGTTTCGGCTCCCCCAAGAACTTACACCCGCATGCCAGGCTCTTTTTCCCTCTGAGACAAGTTGGAAAACTATTGATCCTTGATTTGTGAATTCAGGCTCTAAGGGTATTAAGTAATGTGCACCTATATTCCCTCTTATCAATAGTTCTATCGACTTAGTATCATCTACTGCGGTGTAGTGAAATACCAGATGACATATCCGGTCATCCTGGCTCACTGATATTTTTTTACATCAACATAATATAGTTGATCTGCACTACATTTTTTCTCACTCGTTGAGCAACCTGATGTAAGTAAGATTGTAAAAGGTACCAGAATTTTCCACATAACCCCCCCGTATCTGGACAGAAAATACTTCACAAGAGGAATCAATCCCTTACCCCGCCAACAGAATAAAAAATAGACCATTGGCTTATTTTTATGACGAAGATGAAAAACATCAATATGATGTAAAGACCTCCTGAAAGCTTTTAAATATTAAACAGATTCAGTTAGAAACTCCGAGAAAACATTGCAAACCGAATACTTTATTAAGAGGAAATCACTGGTCTTTTGAAAATCCCATCATCATAGAGCAAAAGATATGTATATAATTGATTGTTTCACATAAAAAATTCCGAAAGTTAAGGATTGACAATGAAACTAATTAAGACATCCAAGTTAGTAAACGGTACTATCGCGTAGGATAGGTCGGATTATAACCAAAAAAGCATGAAGGAAAATAAGATGGGTATTTTTAAGAATACTAATAAAGATTAATCATACGTAACTAAGATACGTTTGTCTTATCGCCATCATCCCTTGCCAGCCAGGCCCAAAACTCCGCATATGGTGGTACGGTAGAGCTTACCAGCTATACCGGATTGACTGGCGGGGATCTGAGTTACCGGTATTGTATCTGAGGTGAGCATATCACCTCTGTTCATGTGGCCAACCTTTAGTGTGCCCCCCTCTGACAGGCTTCATCGGATGGCGATAAAACGGCGGCTTCAGACTTGGTTGCTGGATAGTGCGTCTGAGGAAAAGGGTTATAGCAAAAACAGGAGTTTTACGCGTAATATCTCGCTTAGCCCCGCCACATTAGCGTATGCCACGCTACGCTCTATGGTTAGGGATCTAAAAAAATGAACGATCCAATCTTATAACCATTAGGCATCGTAGCATTGACAACAACGACGCACGTGTTCAGGAAACTGCGTGTCAGCATGCCGGATCCTACCACCGCGCCTCTACTGGAGTCGTCTCATCAATTCAAAGAATCGATAGCACGAGAATTGCCGAACCAGAATAATCCCCACCTTCCACCGTACCGTTTAACCCCAGCGTTGAGCTTACCTTGACCTGAACGCCACCAGAGTCTACCTTATTGAGTCTGATACCGGTATTGGCAGGTGTGTCATTGATCTTTAGCGTACTGTATATACTGCCATTTTTCGCCAATGCCAGTTGACTATTATTATTCAACCCGGTCATAGCCAGCTTCACCGATGCGGATCTGCTGCAACTCACATTGAATGAAACCTCTTTTTTATTCCCAGGTAAATCGGTCGTGCTTAGCGTTGAATGCTGAAGGAGGATTGATGACGTATTCACTGAGCAGGACAATGGCGGCGGAGTCGGTGGCCCGCTACTTGTACACCATCCCTCCAAGGAGATTGGTAAGGATGAACCGATTTGGTAACCAAACTTCGCACATGGGTAAGGCTCAGGATATCCATTAGTAGCATCGTACTTCTTTCCATCGAAACGAAAAAGAGGTGAAGACAGCCCCCCCCAAATGTCTGCGAGAGTAGGGCCGTTACTCACCGCATTTACTCTTTTATAGACACTGAAACTTGTCTCGCTGACCATCTCCCCGTAAATAATATAACAATTACTAACTTTATAACATGGATTATCATCATAAGAATTATCCATCCTGATGTCCCATACCCAATAAACGATTGGGAACTGATCGGTATTACGCTCACCGCTGCCGGCACTCGAAAAGGCTGAAGCGTACCTAGGGATCAGGAGGAGACCCGCAATAAGAAGCCAGTAAAAGCGCCTCTGGGTAGCAAACATGGTATTCATTAGCTCATGAGACCCTTGAAAAAACATTTTAATGGCGGCGCTCCCCTTACACTTCCCCACCATCAGGTTAGGTGTTACACGCCTTTTGGCTGTCGGGTATGCCCCGCGCGCACAATGACTTGGAGGCCTAGTAATGGGGAAGTCCGCGGTAGGCACACAAACATAGCTTTACTCTATCGGAAAACCAACTAAAAAAGGACGTTTTTTCAGAATATTCAATCATTTTATTTGAGGTCAGTCGCTTCCTACGTATTCTGGCGAAGTTGAGCGGCAATTCCGGAGGAACTTGAAAGCGTTATTTCCTAACGCGCCCTAACTTCTTTTTATTACACCGACCGTTCACTTTCAGTCAACCTGTGCCAGTCGTTTTCTCATTGACTCACCTTTCATTTCCAGCCAGTGGGCGTTACGCATCAGCCGGTCTAGGATGGACTCAGCCAGCGTTTTATAACCCACACAAACGTACCATTCATCCATTGGCAGCGGGCTTACCATTACCGTGGCATTTTTACCGTAACGATCGTCCATCAGCTCCAGAAGATTGTTGCGCTGTGCCAGGCGTTAGGGCTCCAGCCCCCAGTCATCCAGGATAAGCAACTATGTTTTAGACAGTTGTGCAAGCTGCTTCCTGTAGCTGCCATGCTCCCGGCTGTGCGTCAGTTCAACCAGCAACCGGCTCAGTCGCCAGTACTGCACACTGTTGCCCAGCGCACATCCCACGTAGGTTTTACCGCAGCCACAGGGGCCGGTTATCAGCAGCTTCTATCCCCTGAGCCCCCATTCGTTCTGGCTTAACTGGGAGGGCTATCCGTGAACGCTCCAGGTTCCTCGCTGGCTGGTAGTCTATATCATGGACAGAGGCCTCCAGCCTCAACCGGACCTTCTGCAACAGACGTTTCTGTTTACGCTGGCCCCTTTCGAGAGATTCATGCGTAACCAGCAGGGCCTGCCCCTCTCTCTATATTGGCCTGCCGGCAGCTGTTGTTGATGCATTCAGAAGGATACTCCCGCGTCAGACTCAACAGCCCCAGACACAGGCGATAGACCCGCTCCGGATGCACTTTTTCTGCCAGATGCTCGCGGGTCCATGTGAGAGTGTCGGGGACCACACCGGCAGCCCAATTTTTCAGCTCCTCGGGGTCCGCTGCTGGTGATAGCAGTGGCGCTCCGGCATATGCTCTGCCGTGGTACGTTAGCCGGATGAAGACGTCACGGATGACCGGCGATCATCTGCCCTTCAGGCCAGGCCTAAAGCAGGTTGTCGAAGGCATGGAGTTCCACCGTTTTACCTACATACTGATGCAGTACCGAGTAATGATGCTGCTGATATTCGCCGTGATAATCGATATTGGCCTTCGCTTTTTGGACGTGACGGTAGCGCCATGGCTGTACCGGCAACGGTCTGAGCGCCGGTTTATCCAACCTTTCGAAGGCTTCCCGGCGATTGCCGGGCAGTTTTGAAGGGACGCCCGTTGAGGTCCGTCAACAGCGTACGGATGCAGTGGTTCCGCTCTGCCAGTGAGAAGAAGACCTGATGCCGCAACCGGGTCAGAATCCAGCGTTCGACGAACTGGACGCCCGCTTCCACCTTTGGTTTGTCCCAAGGCGGGGACGGGCCGGTATCACCGTAACCTGATAGTGTTCTGCCAGCTGTTGGTAGGACGGGTTGAGATCGGGATCGTAGCGACAGGGCTTGTTGGCCCAGATTTTGAGGTTGTCCGGGACCAGGATTTCAGGGACACCGCAGAGGAACTCCAGCATCCTGACGTGGCTAAGCAGCCAGTCCGGCAGTGACCAACTGCGTATACCCGGAAGGCGCTGTGAATCAGCTCCAGCTATTCGGCGGCATTCTCACCCAGATATCCCGGGTTCGCAGGAGGCCGCAACGAATTGATGTTTAAACTCAGGAGAATAGTTAGGGCAGCCTTTAGGCCTACCGGGAGTCATATTATTCTGCATATCTGACACTTGAGTTTCCACGATTTATTTGGTGGATACCACTTTGTCGGATGCTTCAGATTATGACAAGACAGCCCACGCTGTACGCTTACGTAGCATTGTCCATTACTTCACTTGCTGGTTGAAGGGCTGTATTGCGTGAAAAGACTGGCATGAGGGTTGACGGCGCGACACAAATAAATTGAGGCAAACGACTTAAGGAACCTAGCGCGACAGCCAACAATAAGCATAGCCGACGAGTGAATTGTCTCCCCTGCTCGCACTAACCTTCGGCATTTCCGGCAGGCCACAGCGGGTGATATTCAATACGCTGTGGTGGAGGCTCTTTAGCCCCTACCACAGCCAACCAGTTCAATCGGTATTATCGTTATACCGACGCTAGGGTCTTAAACACTTCCCATACCAAGATAGCTCTTCAGCCACAATAATCCCGGTTATGTTTTCACGCACTGCATCTGTCATGTACAACAGGAGGCGTTCATTCAGAAGTATTCTGACCAGTCCCCTGAAGCAGCAGGATCAAGGGCGGATTACCATTCGAAATTCACACCGGCGGTGTAAGTCAGGTCAGAAAAATCTTCCGCATTGGTGGCAAAGCCGGTCTTGAGTGCAACATTTTCATTGAAGCGGTATCCAGAACCAACGGCAATTGCTGAATGAGATTCGTACCCGCCAAAGGCAAGAGATAGGTTCGCCTTCCCTACGCCGTACGGCTGGAATAGCCCGGAAAGCGCAGCCTGTGAGGCAAAGCCTTTCTTCATGGTATCTTCCACGCTTGATACACGATCGTTAAGTTTATGAATATCGCGTCTGAACGTATCATTTTGCAAAGACTGTCGATGGTTAATCTCTTTCTGTTTCTGATTAAGCCCTTCCTGCTTCTGATTAAGCCCTTCCTGCTTCTGATTAAACCCTTCCTGCTTCTGATTAAACCCTTCCTGCTTCTGATTAAACCCTTCCTGCTTCTGATTAAACCCTTCCTGCTTCTGATTCCAATCTTCTTGAGCGCTTTTGGCCTTAGCCAAGGCCTCGTCCACAGATATGACATTTTCCTTGATCTTATTAAAATTCTCGTTAATGCCCTCTATCTTGGCGTGTCCACTGCTACCGTCACTCTGTATCTGCGACCAGCCATTCCAGTTTATGTCTGCCTGCGCTGACAATGGCAGAGCCGCAGCGATAGATGTCATAAGGAAAATGTTTTTTGCTAACTTCATGATTCCAACTCCGGTAATGAAGGTGCCCCCATCACTCATCACTGATGTGCAGAACAATAAGTGATGATGGTGTTACGCTACTGCCCCCGGGGTTTTAAATCCGGGTACGGTTATCAGCCAGCATCGTACGCGCTCTCCAAAGACGAACGGAATAAAAAAACAAAGACACCATCAAAAATAGATTTTTATTCCAAAGACAACCACATCAATTAAAAACACATAGAAATACACCAAAATAAAAAGCGAAAAAAAACATTCCTTCCTTTAATATTATTTGAAAACCATCTCATATGAAGGCTAAAAAAACACCAGGCGGCGTAATTACTTTCACGCACGTAGAAATTGGCGGCGAAACAGTTTTTAAATGGAACGTGAGAATTACGTGCAATCACACCAATTGTAAAGCAGTTTAAAAGATAACCGGATAAGAGATCCGGCTGAAGAATGAGTAGTGAAACACAAGGTGATTACTCCTGAACTGCAGTCGCACTGCTTAGAGGAGAATATTCATGTGGGTAAAAAGATAATTACCATCCAGGGGAACAGACAAGGCCATTAATTACCAGGGCTAATAACGTAGAGTGTCTTTCCGCTGATGAAAAAAACCTCCCGACTTTAACCCTAACAAGGTAATGTTTCCCTCGAGCCTATCTGCACTTTATACCACAGCAAATGTCAGGTGGGATAAAAAAAGCCCCTTACGGGGCCAGAGTAAAATTGTACAAAACAGCCGCATGGAGGAGAACTCGTCAGCTCAGGGGTATATGCCAGTATATCGCAATACATGATGAACCGGCTTTCCCGGCGTGCAGATGACGAGAAAGAAGACAATCCCGCTCAGAAGGGATTCGGGATAATACTATCATCCCGGCTGAATTCTGAAGATGTAAATAGGTTAATTTTAGGAATAATTACCGAAAAAGTTTTCGGTGGACTGTTCGAGCGTACCCGGCCCCCAGGTCGGGACCGGTGAGCCTGTATAGTTCCTGGCGACACTTCCCCCTTGTGGGTCATTCAGAAAAGGGGAGTGCTATTATTTCACTCCGGCCTGACAGGCTGAAGTTGCAGACTGCCATTTACCAGCACTTTACTTATCAACGAGACTGACTTCCGGGGTCATGGCCATCTGTCAGCGCACCGAGGATTTGCTTGATATATACTAATCGTACTTCTGTGCTGCATTACCTCTCTGGTAACGTCGTAACCATCGGTAAGTACCACTCCCCGTCCACAGTTTCACAACAAGGCTGTCTGTGGTGTGCGGTATAGCACCTCCTTCGCTAATGCAGTTGTCAGCAAAAACTGCATTTTATGTGCTCGATCTTACCCGCGCATCAAAATAAACCCGTAGAATGTCATTCAGTTCAACTTTGGAACGAAAATAATCATGAAAGGAATGATATAAATCTGATAAGCAAAAATCTTTTATTTTCTTTTTCATCAAATGCATCTTTGTGTTCCTGCATACTACATCAGACTGACACAGCCACCGGATGCTTACGATTTCAGGGGTTACATACCCAGGCTAGGCATGACATCAGCCAGATTCTAATCACTGATATTCTGTGGTATTCTTTGTAAAAATACTCAAAGAATCATTTAGCTTTTTTGTCAGGCATGAGACCTTAAAGATCATCCCCGGAGCCCCATAAATGAGCAAACGAATCACATTGCTGGCACTGAGCGCCTTACTGTCGGGCTGCCAAACGCCTCTGGTTCACACAGAGCAGTCCCCTTCTTCTGGCCATGTAGAAGCCATTGTTCAGCCAGCATCCGGTTTTGCCTCGGTTGTTGATTTGTCCGAAATAACTTCCTGCACTAACGAACTGTCGGCACTGCAGCAGGTCAGCCCCTCGATATATCAGATACGAAATGCAGAGCTTCATAGCATCCGGATACAGGAGCAGATTTACCTTAAGGTAAGGAAAAGTATTAACGAGAACAGCATTTCGGTTATGGACGCAGCATACAAATATAAAATTTCTAAAATCTGTAGCGACATCAGAAACGATTTGACCAACGAGCTTGTCAACAAGGTAGAAAAAGCCTATCAGTACAACACCCCGGCTCCCTTCAGCGTCGATAATTAATTCTCAGCCGCGGGGTAATATCATCAGATATCCCGCGGGTGGCTTTCCTGTTTGTTCATATTTACGCTCACTGCCGCGCTGAATCATGACTTTATCATCCGGAGCTCACTCTCCCAGTCTTTTCAGCAATGCCTGCTGCCAGACATCCAGTAACGACACTTCACCTTTTAGAGGGTCGTGTGCCCGTATGGCATCTTTTGCGCAACGAACAAAATCATCGGCAGTGCGAAAACAGATGTAACCCGTATCGGGATCACTGAAGCTGGCCACCGCTCTGTCGGGATCCGGTAACGTATCCAGAAGACGTTCAGATAAAGACTGGGTACTGACAAGCAGTGGTGCCTGAAGTTCAAATTTTTCAAGAGCAAACAGGCCAACTCCCAGGGGAGACATCTTTCCGGCAGGGATGTCAATTATCACATCCGCTTCATTGCCCGCCCCTTTTTCCTGGGCACAGCAGAATGTACGCCAGTCCCGATACTTCAGTACCTGCGTTACGGGACCTGCCAGTAACAATTGTTTCGTCATGATTTGTCGCCCTCACACTGAGCGATAAAGCTCCTGATCCTGCTCCAGGTCACTTCGGATGGATCACACACTTCCAGCACACTGGCGCCAGCAGCTCTCGCTGCAGCTATGCCATGCGGATTGTCCTCAACAACGACACATTCCTGCGGCTTCAGCTCTAAACGCTGTATGGCTTTCTGATAAATTTCAGGATCCGGTTTTCCGTGAACGACATCTTCATTCGACAGGAAAAAATCCAGATGTGGCAGCAGATGAGCCCTCGTCAGCATTGTCTCAATTGTATGCCGGATAGAGTTTGAGGCCACAGCCAGCCGATACCCGCTTTCCTTCAGGCGCGCAAGTGCATATTGATGTTCAAAAACAGGCCAGCAATGCTGGTATATATACTGCTCTGTATAGCGCTGTTTCATTTCATTAATGAAAGCATGCAGGGCAACAGGCAGCCCCTCTCTCTTACTGAGAAGATGAAGTTTGTCACGGGTGGGTAATCCATCAAACTCCCCCTCATGATCGGCCCTACAAATCTCAAGACTGAAAAAACCCAGCGCCTGGTTAAGCGCAAGGTAATGCCATTCACGGGCGTCAATGAGCACGCCGTCCATATCAAAAATCACGGCACGAATTTTCACTGGTTAAATATCCTCTGGGCCTGTAGCGGATGATCTGTACATAGCATGAGTTCCGGATGATGAAGAACGGTGTCGGGCAGTGCCATAAGGGGCTCCCATAATGATGCGGGTTCCCTTCCGTGCAGCTCCGGCGACACCAGGCAAACTGACTTTCCGGCGTTCAGCCATCTATCAAGGTGACCGAGCTCTGCATAATTTTCATGGAATCCGTCAACCCACAGAACCGGGGTCGCCATACTCAGCGTCCCTTCAGCCTCATATTCACTTAACCTTGCAGCCGCGGTCACACCCGCTCTGATATAAGGCAGAGTATCCGGAACAGACATATCAAAACAGAAATAGCGGCGAATACTGCGCAATTCCAGCTGTCTTTTGATTTCCTTATACAGGCCGTCCGCTTTGATATTCAGGGCAAGCACACCAGGGCTGCCGGCACCGACATAGTCGTCAAGTACAGAGGCCAGCGTTAAATAATGCTCCTGGCGGGGGATATCGTGGCTGATAACCAGTTCTCCATGATGGTCACGTATATCCGTTTCGATTCCCAGCCCGTGCTGAAACGCGCGTGAGATAGCGTCAGCGCTATTTTTCTCCTCTGGTTTCAGCCAGTACCCGCGATGGGCAATAATTTGCATAATATTCTTCCGATTTATCTGACAAGACCTTGCATATAAGTATCCAGAGCATCCTTAATAGCGCCGTCGTAGACGAGTCGCCCTTTTTCCATGACCAGACCCCGCTCACACACCTCCATTAAATGTCCACCAACGTGGCTGACCAGAACCAGCGTGCCGCCATTGCGGCGAAACTCATGGATCTTCTCCATACAGTGAGCCTGAAACGCCACATCACCAACGGCGATGGCTTCATCAATGACCAGAATATCGCTGTCCAGATGGATTCCTACACTGAACGCCAGGCGCAATAGCATTCCGGACGAGTAGGTGCGCACAGGCCTTTCCAGGAAGTCCGCCAGTCCGGAAAACTCAACCATGCTGTCCATTCTTTCCTGCACCTTTTTCCGGGACATCCCCAGGATTGCCCCTGAAAGATAAATATTCTCACGCCCATTCAGGTCGGGGTGAAAGCCAGCCCCAACCTCCAGTAAAGAAGAAATATGTCCACTCACCGTGATCCGTCCATCTGTCGGCCGGCTTACGCGCGTCAGCAGCTTCAATACTGTCGATTTGCCTGCACCATTTCCCCCGATGATCCCGACAGACTCCCCGGGCTTGACTGAAAAGCTGACCCTGTCTACTGCCATAAAAGGGCCCACCCTTTCGTACCGTTTCCGGTTAAGAGACGTACGCAGAGTGTTCCCGGCTCCAGACTCCCCTGGATAGCATTTACTTACATTATCAAAAACGATCATTCCTGGTCCGTCACCCTGGATTCGTAAAACATAAAGCAGTAATAGCCGATCATTCCAATCAGGACACAGCCGGTAAGCATAATCGCCATAGACAACAGCGATGGCTGTGGGCCATTTAATAAGATATGTCGAAACAATTTTATACTCCCAGCGACAGGGTTCAGATCAGGAAGCCATTGCCATCTGGCGGGAAGAGTGCCGGATGTCCAGGCCACCGGGGTGGCATAAAATCCGCCCAGCATAACCAACGGGATAATATGTCTGATGTCCCTGAACTTCATCCGTACAACGGCAAAAATGCATCCAACGCCCCAGCCACATAGCACGGTGAGCCCACCACAATAGAGTAAAACGGGGATCTGGAAAGGAGACCAGGGTAGGCCACACAGAGGCAGGGCGATCCCAAGTAAAACCAGGGCAACCATGAAGTCCATAATACATATGCCCGTGCTGGCCAGCGTCAGGACAATCCTCGGGAAATACACTTTCTTAATCAGATGCAGATTATTAAGTAATGACTCACTGACAATATTGACTGTCGAGGCAAAAAGCATCCAAAGTATAAGGCCGCAGAGCAGTACCAGCGCATAAGGTGTATTATAGTCACTGGTATTCAGACGAACCAGCAGGCCAAACACTGCATAATACATTGCAAGGTAACAGGCCGGGTTAATAACAGCCCATGCCCAGCCCAGCCACGTCTGGCGGTACCTGACAACCAGATCCCGGACAATAAGTTGCAAAATAAGATATCGTGATGCCCAGATATCATATAGCCCGGCGCGACTGCCGCGTTCAGAAACAAACCCGGTGCAGCCCTGAACGTGTGGTTTTATCATAGTCATTTGTAGTTACTGTATGGTTATCTGTGTACAAATAAGGATTTCGCAAGGCGTCTGATGATTGGCAGACAAAGCAGCGCAACCTTGAGGATATAACCGATTCGCCAGACATAAGTCAGTATTCGGTCAGGCAGTGTCAAAGGATGTTCCCGTTTACCGCTATAAACTTCCGCCAGCCTTAACCAGCGAGAATGTGTATACAGGCTAAAGAGTCCTCTCAGGGGATAGCGGCGCCAGTATTTTTTCCAGTACAAATCCAGTTTGCCGGATTCAAAAGGCACAAAGTTCGCCAGATAATATCGCTCCGAAGCTTCCACTTTTTCACGGGCATAGGCAAAATTCCCCTCATACTCCATCTTACCGGTCACGCTACGGACAGCGTGGATCCAGAACCACTGCTCCGGGGCAAATCGCCATGCGCACCACAGACCCGGCCTCCTGGCCGGAGAAAAAAGGCTTTCATCCGCAAGTGGCGCACTGAAGAATAACCGCACATCCTCAGTCAGACCCGCGAGAAAAATATCGCCCGGATGAAACAGGAACGGCAGGCTCCCCCTGGCATCGCGGGCAAACCAAGAGGCGTTAATAACACGCTTTTTAAACACGGAATAGTGCATCTCCCTCCCGGGCCCTTCAGAATCCAGCACGTAGCGCTGCAGCAGAGGCACGACACCCCGCCCGGAAAGGCAGGTATCCGTCCGAAGTTTCAGCGATAACGGACGTGTTGCACAACGCAGGCCGGCAGCAGAAGAGACAAGCTGCCGGTTGAGGTTTGATACCCACTGCCCGGATTCATCGTAGTTGACAAGCGGACCTGGATCATAACTTAGTACAACGTGCACACGCATTTCGGCCATCAGTGTCCGGAAATACTGTTCCGTACCCGGCGTACAACGCCACGACGAGACGATAATTTCGGCTTCCGGAAAGGCCTCGCGGGTACGCCGGATATTGCTGACAGCCGACATGCAGACCGTCGCCCCCCGTAGTATCGGCCCCTGAAAGACAATACTCAGATTCTTCATCACCCTCTCCTGAAAATTTTACGCTGCAATCTCACTATCCAGTACTCCGGACACAACAAACTGCGGGCGAGCCGGGAAATTATAAGTTTGCGTAAAGGCCATTTTTCCGATGCGTGTAAGGATAAATGCGGTATCCAGCGCTGATAACCCGACAAGACGTCTCTCCGGTCAACACCAGATACAGGCCCGTTTTCTGGTTCCAGGTCAGAAAGTTGTTGCCAAAACAGGACAGAACGATATCGCCGGCAGGAAAATTGTTGAACCTGTCGGATACACTTCGCTTTCGGGCAGGAAGGGTATTTCAGGCCACTGAGATGCCCCGGGACAACGATATTCACGCCACACACCTCATGGATGATTGTGCCAGTGCCCGCGCCAGAACTGGTTGCCCCAGGAAATCAGCCAGATCAGCGGGCGTCCCCAGGCCGTACATCCCCGCACCGACTTCTCCGACGTTATACGTTGCAATATCCGTATATCCTTCACGGTACAGACCGGAATACACCGGTGCCACGTAGAATTCTCCCTGGCTTCGGACATTCCCGCTAATCATATCCCGTGCCAGACGGCAAAAGTCCTGTCCGCGGCGGAAATTATAGATCCCGACAGTCGCTTCATCTGAAACCACCTCTTTTTCCACTACCTGACAGACCTTTTTATCTTCATCGAGCAGAACATATGACCACTTGGGATCCCGGGAGGCCATCGTCATAATAAGACCATCCAGTTTACGGTTATCCATCTGGGACAAATACAGATCGATGTCGACATCCACCCATTGATCGGAGTTTGCAATCATGAGGGGATCGCCATTATCAATAAACGGTGCGGCTTCCAGCACTGTGCACGCAGCCCCTTCAGTCACACCGGGAAGGGAAATGATTTTACATCCCGGTGCCAGTGCCTCCAGACGATGGCGGAACTGATATCGTGTCAGGTGCTCCTGCAGGCAGACAAAGATAAAGCGGTGCGGCAGCGCAGGTCGCAGGTTATTGATGACCAGTTCGATCATCGGCACTCCCGCCACCGGAATAAAAGGTTTTGGATCGATAAAGCCGGCCTGAGAGAATCGGCTACCGTATCCGGCCATGGGGATCACAATATTCAGCATATTAATGTTCATCCATATATTTATCATTAAGTGCACCGGGATGCTTTACCACAACAGTCACGCAGTCCTCGAGCGCTTCAAATGAGGAAGAAATGCCAGGAGGCAGGGTCAGAATATCGCCAGCATCTAAGATATGACCAGCCATTCTGGCACGACCAGAGAGCAATAAGGTTACCTCTGTTGCAATTTTATGGTGATGTAATTTCCCCCGGTGCCCGGCGCTAAATTTCTGAACAGCAATCTCAACATCAGAGGTATTAAATGCTGCCGGTGAAAAGGAACCGACAAACCATCCGCCGATCATATCCTTGATATTATGTTTTTTTATCTTCACGGGTTATTCTCTTCAGAAGTTGTCGCAGTAATACATTTAAAACGGGGATCCTGACGAAAACTCAGACAGCCGCGCTTACGCCATTTTTCTGCCAGCACATTGTTTTCATTCATCGTAGAAATCTGCATCATACTTGCCGTCATATTTGCATCGTTGTGGTTTCTGAGCCATTTCTCTGCACTGTCATAAAATACAGACAGAAAGCCGTAATTTTGAGTCATATTAAACTGAACAAGCCCGCTGACTGCCCTGTCAAAGAGTAAACGCTCCGGCTGAGCATAGGGATTAATGACCTCGTCAAGCAAAACAGGATCCATAAGCCTGAAGCTCTCCGCTTCCTTAATTTTTTGGGCTGACTGAAGGCCTGTCACCATAAAAACAACAGAGGCCAGACACAATACGAGCCCCCCTTTTCCCATCACTTTCATAGCGGGGATACCGACAGTGTGTTTTTCCTGCACCGGCATCGCTAACCGAAGCATCACTAACAGGGTTATGGCATGCAGAGCAGACTGATACAGCGGATATTCCAGCATCACATGTACCATTATCGGTAGTGTCAGTGCGCCTCGCCCGATACTCTGGCTCAGCCTGCGGTTACGGAAATAGCCCCGGAAAGGCGCCAGCCACACCCAGAGCCACAGTATCAGTCCACCAAGAGCCAGGACACCACCCTCACTCCAGACATACAGTATTTCGTTATGCGGAAAAGGTACCGTCACCGTAAACGAAGTATCGTACCCTCCCTTGTTCAGGTATTCAGGGAAGCGAACCTCAAATGAAGCCAGGCCCGTCCCCTTCAGCGGATGCGCCTTAATCATATCCAGAGCTCCACGAATCATCAGGGTCCTTTCAGTCCCGGAGTATTGCCTGTTAGAGGCCAGTCGTTCCCCAACATTCGTTGGTCGGGCATCTGTCGATTCAGCAGCACCGGCAACGGCGCTAAAACCACTCAGATCGGACGGACGCTGAGACAACAGCCCCTGTCCGGCGATAACACCGACGGCAAGAAAGAGTGCAGCGGTAATACGTACGTTCTTTTTCACAGGCACAATCCCGGAAAGCAGAACCACAGACGTCACGAATGCAGCAAGCCAGGCCGTACGGGATTCCGTCAGAGTCACGCCTGCACACAGGATAGTGACGGCAAGGAAGAACACGATTCGCCTAACCACCGTTCTGGTATTCATGGCAAGCCAGAGGGCACAAACCAGCGCCGTAGCCAGAAAAGAACCAAGGAGATTTACCTGCAGCAACGAGCCCAGGGGTCTCCCGTTGGCAGCCCTGAAAGAATAATACAGATATTCACCCGCGGAGAACGGAAACACTATCTGCCAGACACTCAGCAGCACCTGAATCAGCCCGGCAATGACAACGATGATATAAAAGCCGCGCCGCAGACCTCCGCGCACCGGGAACTGCATCAGAAGGATGAAGAAAGCAGCAAACGCCCAGAGTCCCGCAAGGCGGTACAGCGCAAGGCTTGCAGAGTCTGCACTCCATATCAGCGGAAGGCTCATCAAAAAGCACCCTGCCAGAAGATACATCGCCGTACGCTTTCCCCTGAAATGACGCATGCCAGGAAACAGTAATAACAAGATACAGAACACAGAAGTCCAGCTCCAGACCAGCAGATTCAACGTCAGGGAGAGGCCACGTCCGGGTAATGTCGTCCATGGCCATGGCAGAATGCCAATATAGAGCAAAGCAAACAGCATAAGGCTAGCCACTGTATAAAATGGTACCCGTTGCTCAGCATTCAGAATTTTATGAATAAACATATTCGTATCATGACCCGGGGAGGCGCCCGGACAGGAGTCCGAGGGGGCTAATGTTAAACATATACCCGCAGAATGCCCCGTCATGCAGAAGCCACGAAGGGTCTCCTGGAGGGCATATTGCAGGGCACAATTGATGTGTATGTATAGTAATCCGAACGACGACCATCAGGTACTTATTTTGCAAATCAACAGACAAATAGATTTTTAATCATATAAACAGGACTATTTAAAATAAATCACTAAAAAATAACCCAACCACCATTACCAATGGTTTTAAATGCAACCACCCAATCCAGGCAACGTTTCGCGCAATGTAAGACAAAAGACGGACACATGAGACCATGAAAAAAGCCTCCCTTTTTTAGGTGGTAATGCCGAGCATTTAAGGATCGGTTGATCGATCCAGTGGTTGTGTAAGAATCCGGAAATGCTCACCGTTTCCGGATTTTCTTATGCACATTGGACAGGCTCTTGATCGGGTATTTCACGAGTGAAGGAGTTGAGGTCAACCGAAGCCCCGGATATCGCGCCCAGTTGAACGAGTCCGTCCTTAAGGCCTTTTACCTGATCCTGCGCTTTCAGGAAGCACTTGTCGTCAAGGCTCATTCCCTGGCTGACAAAAAGGCTGTCAATTACATTTTCGTTATTGGGTGGCATATGTTCACCAATAAAAAACCGCCGGTGAAGTGGTTTATTCTTTTCTGCTAATATAAGCAATCATGTTCTGTACCGAGAGGTATTTTGCTTATATCAATGTCGTATTTCTTTGTTTTACCGTTATCCAACGGGATAGAAATATATAGATATCTGCTTTTAGAGACATAATGCATCAGGTCTTTAAAAGGTATTGTCAGCTTAGCGAGATTATTGTCAGAGTAAATGGCTGTAAAACCCTTCTTTGCGTGTATATCAGTGGAGATAGTTACTGCCACTGTTGGTAGAGACACACCATTACCAGGAAAATTACCAGTAAACCGTCCTGATTTGATCGCATTTGTGCTCACGCCATCTATGTTTATGACCTGCATTTGGCCTGCCATCCCTCCTAAATAAATCTCAACCCCAGGTTCAGGCTCAATAACTGCAATGTCGAAAGCCTCGCCAGGGACAAACTTATGAAGCCAAATACCATCTTTATGTTCGCAATTTTTTTTTGCAGCCATACAGTAAGCACTACTTGAGATCAAAATAAAAACCGTAAGTATTTTTTTCCATAAATTAGTCATAAAGATGTCCTAGTGATTTATTTGTAGCACGAGCCTATCATTACTTAGCAGGCGCGTCATCTCCAAAAAAATATACAAATCTGATTTATTAATGACGCCAAATGATATGTCGACTAAGTTTTTTCAGCCACCTCACTTATTTCATCCATTTCATCATGCACAGCAAGAACATCACCAAGAGCGTATGTACCATCCGTCATTTCTGCCCACCACCGACGCGGTGGGCAGAAATGACGGATGGTACATGACCGCCACAGGAATCAGTTTAGTTCTGATTCCCGCTCCCTACTTTACTAATGATGTCGGTTCCCTCTTAGTCTTAGCACCAAAATCAACTCTCTGGGCGAACTCAACGACACCATTTGCAGTAACTGTGGTCGTCCGTTCACCCAAAATGATGTCATCGAGCAGGCAAAACTCACCAGACGGGAAACAATATCGTCAGTCACGCGCTGATCAATGGTTTCGGTCGGGGTACTGGTATAGTCCTATAGAGATTAAGGGTATGACTGAAACTGATGGGGGATAAATCGATGATGATGAAGAGATTACATTCGGCTGAGCACTGACGGGACATTTACAGAGGGGAATTCTGAATATTACTGTTCCATCAGTGCTCATGCAAATGTGCTTTCCGGTCACTCCGGGCTATCCCCTCATCGCAGACCGGAAAGTTTTTTGATTCACGAGTAGCCCCGCCGAAGAGAGGGGTCCTAAATGGAATGGTGCATTCACTATTTATGTCTGGAAGATACCAGCGAGAGCTCGCTTTCCCCCGCCAGCAGTCAGGCATTCTATGGATTTGAAACCTACTGTAAATAAAAAGCAGTGGTTTTTAAGACTATTAAACAGATTGCATTCGGCTGGATGCTACCCGCTCTCTAAGCATGCCCCTGTAGGAACAATACGGGCAGCATCCATGCGAATACACTTTTATGGCATTTTCAATATAGACTGGGAAAATTAGTAAGTTTAAAGATTACCATAAAAAAAAGAAGCCCTGGAATACAGGGCAAATAAACAGGTATATGGAAAATCTAATGCAATAAAGTAACACAACGGAACTATCACATTGCAGGACGGAGTTTAACCACCTATGTTGCCAGGTAAAGAAAAAGCATTTGTTTTTCAGAATACTCACTCAGGTTTATTATGCTGAGTCTACTCAGGGTATATACAGGAGAGCACACTACCCACCAAACCACCCCTGGTTAAACGGATGAGGTAATGTGCTTTCCTGTATATATTAACGAGAAACCCGCCCTGGCAGGCATTGAAATCAGACGAAATGGATACTCAGGCGACGTAATCGTGTTCAGCCATTATATCGTTTCGGTAATCAGACAGAATTCTCAGCGCAAATGCCGTGTTTTCCAGCTCTGCCTCACCCATTGCGGCCAACACGGTGAGCTTAACGAGTTCGAAGGAAGCATTAAGCTCGAACCCATTCATCAGCAAGAAAACACTGGTAGCCTGGAACGCGGTGCGTTTGTTGGCATCGTTGAAAGCGTGCGCTTTGGCTATGGCGATCAGATACATCGCGGCAAAAGCAAAGATATCTTCACAGCCTTCATACTCAGCAAGGGTGTACACGCGAAAAAGCGCCCCCTCCAGTCGGTCTTTACCTGGGGGGCCGCTGTTTGGCAGGGTTGACTGTTGAATCTCTATAACCTGTTCTGGTGTCAAAAATTCGATCTCATCCATCATTTATCTTCCAGGGCTTTGATAATTTTCGCATGTTTTTGCTGGGTTTTATGCAAAGCATCTCTGAATGTGGATTTGAATAATTTTCTGCTCCCGACAACCTCACCGTTTTCTTTTACCATTCTCACCTCAACCGTCTGACCATCTTTGGTATGAACTACATACCCTGTCCGATGTGTGCGGGAGAACGCTGGTGGTGAGTTCTCGGAAGGCATTTCGTTGGTCAAGGAACCGTTGAGCACAGTGTCAGGCCTGCCACGCTGGGTGACAACCACGATCTCACCATTTCGGAGCGCATCCAAAATGTCCGAAAGCTCTGCTCTCATTTGGGTATAACTGACTTTGCGCATACGGCACCTCTAAATTGTACATGTACAGGTTAGCATATGTCAGTGGGGGTTGATAGTAGCAGCTAAAGCAGCCCCCCCCCCCCGCCGAAGCGGTTTTAATTCAAGTGCAATTATGTAAGTTGTTGCTCTTCGGAGGAGGAACCGTAGTCGTGAATCACGCCAGCATACTTATGCATTCCGCTCCGGGGACATGAGCTTTCAATAAGCAGTTCACTGTAGCAACAGAGGACATCCTTAAGCACTATAGTGACGGCTTCTCCGGACGCGAATGAGCAACATGATTTCGATAACTGAGAGTTATTATTCATTTTACCCTTATCACGATCAGAGAAATTATCATGTGAACGCGCCGTCTTCGCGGCATGCCTTTAACAAAGCGCCCGGAAACAGGTTTTATCTTTTTTCAGCACTAATATCTTCAGAGAAGTGTGCGTCCGGCTGGACATAAGTACAACTGAGACTAATGGCATACGGCTCTAAGCATACTTCCTTTGGAACATACAGGCTGCTCCCATGTATATGCGCTCTCCGGACAGTCCCTTCATCACAGAGCAGAGTGCAAGTGGGGTCGGGCCTTCCTTGTCGCTATAACGCGTCCCCGCCTGTCATCCGACAGACGACGCTCTAACATCCCGATACCAGAACGCCCCAACCAGGACAGTAACCTGATTCGTGTCAGGCCGGTAGGACAACCGCGATGAAATATAGATATATCTCACTTTACGCCGCTACCTCACATTACTTTTTTTCGCCTCTCCCCCAGCGCTGGCATGGTCAATGCGCAGCACATATACCATCGTTGAGTCTGGCGGAATCTTCGGGGGATATCCCGCTTCGCCATAAGCCAGTGATGGCGGAACGACAAGTGTCACAGAGCCGTGATTCTTCAGATAACGAATCGCCTCCTGGAACAATGCAGGATAGGCCTCAAGAGGCTGAGACAACACCTTACCGTTGACGTCCATATCCTGAATGACAGTACCATCTGTAAGACTTTCCTTAACGACAACATCGATGATCGCATTATCCGCAACAGGCTCATCGCCGGGATAATCAATATGATACCAGAAGCCTGATGCAGACTGTTTCACACCTTTTTTCTTTTTAAATTCTTCAATGAACGCTTCACCTTTATTTTTCTGTTTTCTCGCCATGTCCGCGGCAGCTTTGCTTACCTGCAGCTCTGATTCTGTCAGGGCAGTGTTCAGCTCTTCATGACTGAGCCTGTATTTACCGGAAAAGGAGTCGATGATACCTGCAAGAACAATCTCCCTGTCGCTCTTAAGACCCCAGCCATCACGCTCGTCCAGTATATCGATGATATCCCGGCCAAGCAGGCTCCCTTCAGCATAGTTCCGGCGTCCTTCACCCTTTTTAAGCGCATCTGCAATAAGCTGCTTCTGCCCTGTCTCAGGTATGTCTTCTATCCGCGCTTTGTATGCCACAATCTCCTGCTCAAGTGAAGCTTTCATGGCCTCGGATTCATCGGCCAGTGATTTCTGCGTATCAAGTTGAATGGTGAGAGACTGGTTTTCCTCCCGGAGTGAAGCCATCTCAGCTTCTTTCTGAGAAGCCCCCTGTTCCAACTGCTGCAGTTGGCCCTTCAGGGAAGTCAGCTCTTCCTGCTGGCTCTGGCTCACCACAGCGTCCTGAATTTGCGCTTTTTTCATGGCTGCATGCACCAGCTCTTCATCAGCAAGACGCTGACGCAGTTCACTGATGAGCACCTGCGCTTCATTACCCGACTTTTGCACCTGAGCGAGTTCTTCAGAATTGCTGCGCCCCGTGGTGCGCAGCTCATCAATCTGTTTTTTCAGCATGTCGGTTTCCTGCCTGCTGGCTGCAAGCAGCGTATCCCTCGATTTCACGTCATCATGCGCTGCCGCCAGAAGCTTTTTAAGCTCCGTCTCATGAGGCGTGCCCGTCACCGCGTGCCGGAGCCTGCCCAAAAAATCACTGAATGGCGTCAGATCCACCACCACTTTTTCAGGTGCTCTGTGCGCCGCATCCTGCAATGTCTGCTTTTCCTGTCTGGCCATTGCCAGTGCGTCCTGCGCGGAGCTAAGAGACTGACGAAGCGATTTCAGCTGATTTTCCAGCGAGGACATTTCAGATTTTTGCTGCGCAATAACACTTTCCTGCTGTTTAATCTGGCGCCTGAGCGCGCTGCGATCTGGCTGGACAGGTGTGTCGCCTGACACGATCCTGGGTGGCTCCAGTTTAGGCATCTCGGGCACGGTCTGACTCTCAGGCACCTGCGACTGCATGGCCGGTTTTTTGCTCTGATACTGTTCAGCGAACTGAAGAAGGGCGGGGATCCCGTCATCCCCTCTGGCAAACTGGACCCAGAGAAGGCTAGCCAGCAGTGTGGGAAGGAGCATACGCTGTTGTTTGCGGCGACGAACCATTATGTACGTTCCCCTCTTTCTGTCAGCCCCTTAAGCATAGCCTGGCTGACATCAGCACAAAGCAGATTCACTTTATAGTGATACAGCGCATCTACGGTATTACGAGTCCCCTTGCCCACCGTGGCCCTCAATCCCGCATACTGGGAAGCACCATTCATCAGGCGATCAAATTCCTTTCTGTACTTAGTATAATCCGCAGCCGCAACGGTATTCAGCGCCTCAAGCTCCTCCTGGCACTGCTTCAGGCGAGCCGATTCAGTCTCCTGAGAATAATCCAGCGTGGGCCCCTCGTCGCCAGACGAGCTGATCCCACAACCGGACAGCAGAAATACAACGCAAGCAAGGATAACGTAAACCGGACCGCGTTTTTCTTCATCTATTGCCACGTTAAAATTCTCTCTTCATGTTCCAGACCGCCCTTAAGCAACCACTGGTATAATTCATGGTTACGTTCAAAACCAAGTTTAAACATCGCTGAACGTTTATAACGGCTTACTGACTGGATGCTGATATCTAAGCGTTTTGCCATCGTGGCGAGTGGTAACCCCATCGAGAGCCATCTGAGTACGTCTTTTTCAACCTTGATCAACGACTGGGAGCAGCACGGGCAGCGACGACGATGCCTGCTTTCATTATGCGCACCACGATACCATCGTGCCACAAGTCCCAACAGAACTTCAGCCCGATCCCGGGGACTGAACGACCCCATCTCGGTCACACATACCACTCGCTGATTTCCCCTCGTCCCGCACTCATTAAGGACGGTGATCATCTTACCTGAGTTCTGTCTTATCCTGCATGGTCTGGCAATCCGGGTGTTTTCTTCACTGATAATAATAAGATCGGCATCCGTATTGCGCGTCATCTCAATAAAACGTACCTCCCTTCCCTTTCGGTTTAAATAAAGCTGAATAATATACTTCAGACCAACAGAAAAGAAATTGTCGCTATGTTCTATAGCTATTATATATGGAGCTTTCATATATATTACCTGCCTGCAGAATTTGGCTACCGCGCAGGGTATCCTCCGAAAAAACCGGAAAAAGAATATTTTTTAAATATACTATTTAAAATAGATGCGCGGAGATTATGTCAGGTCATTGCCGGACATATCATTACGTAATCACCAAGGTTTATTCGTACTCTAGGTTAAATGTCGCCGTTGCACTGAAAGCACCCTGTGTGATGGTTTTATTTTTAATCGCGTCTGGCTCCCCCTGGATATACACAATAAAAGGAAGGAGGTTGCTGCCTGACGTCAGTAGTTTTCGCCCCGTGCTTTTGTTCAGAGGGAGCAGTTCACCATCCGTGGTTTCCATCCCGATGGCTATCCCGGTGGCCTGGCTACTGCCGTCGATGGCAAGTAGCCCCGGCAGCAATGTATTCTCCACGCCCTCGAAGGTCACTTTCACTGACTCCCCAAGCGACAGATCGCATTCGGTGAGATGTATTTCGATTTGCTTTCCTGGCGTGCGCTGGTTAGCGTACAGGTATTTGTCCACAACGCCGTCGAAATCGAGATGAATTTCCTCTTCACCCGGTGGAATGACACAAGGGTCATCAACCAATATGCCGCCGTACTGAATATTCACTTCAGGCGCGACGGCATGGCAGAAAGGTGCTGCACACATAAAGCAGATAAAGGTTAACACCCTTTTCATAATCTTACCCTCTGACCCAGTCGTTGCTGGCAGGTATTGCCGCACGAATGCAGCCGGTTAATAATATTCAAGCCGGAACGAAGCGCTGGCGCTAAACGGGCCAGCTTCAAGAGTGGCACCCTGCTGCTTTACCGGCACTGTCTGGAATTTCTGCAGGCTGTTCTCCTGCCCTTTCATATCCACTGCGACGAAACCGCCCACATCGACATCGCAGTAACTGCTGCCGCATTCATTTTTCAGTTTGATCCCCAGACCATCGACGCTAGTTTTCAGCACCGCAGAGTCAGAACCGCTGGCATCACCGAGATACAGCAACCTGAATGGAATATCGAACCTTCCCGGGCAGTGCACCAGAAATGAAAGCGCCTGCATATACCGCACACCGTCGATCTTGTTGATACCGACTTCGCCAAAATCTACCGCCAGCGCTTCCCCGTTGTTCAGTACGCAGGGGACAGTATCAAGTAACATGCCGCGGAAGGACATTTCACCTTCAGCCTTCACCGGGCCAGAGCTCATCATGCCCAGCAGCAGTAACATCATCATCTTTTTCATAATTGCCGCCTTATTGATAGGCTATCATCAGAGTTGCTGCTGCCTGAAAATCACCGCCTGCAGGTGTGCTGCCTGATTTTTTAACCGGGACAGCCTGCAGGGCAGGCTTATCCGGGTAGGTAAAATTAACCCAGTCATTGATCCCGATAGTTTCGCCATTAGCCTTTAAGGCAATACCAAAATCCGCGATATTGGTCTGAAGTGCGGATGAGTCAAATGTTGTCGGGTTCCCTTTGATCATCATCTTCATCGCATTACTCGTATGTCCCTTACATTCAAGCGTATAATCCACTGTCTTCATATATTTCTGCCCGTCAACACTGGGGCCGACGACCGTTCCAAAATCCACATCGATGGTTTTGTTGTCGTTAATAACGCAGGAAGGCGGGGCAACAACAGTCACCTTAACCGTCACGGTTGTTGCGGCCCACACAAACGCGGGTACACTTACAAGGGTGCAAACAATGTGCCTGAGCGACGTTCTGAACGGATTAAGATTCAGTCTCATACCATTCCCTTTTTCAGTCATAGCTGAGATTAAAATCAACCACCGAGCGATAGCTTCCCGCCACAAGTGGAGCCGAGGTACGTTCCGGTGCCACTGTGAACGATAATGCGTTCTGTCCTCGATCGAGAATCAGCGGAACTCCGCGGCTTCCCAGACGAACACTACGTCTCTGGGCATCGACGATCCGCAGCCCCATACCGGACACCCCCCTGACGCCAATCAGTTCCGGGTTATCCGCATCTTTCTCTCCGCGAAAGGTGACTGTTACCGAAGGTTGCTCGTATGCCTGGAAGGCGCTGCCAGTACGTTCATCCCTGATGCTGCTGCTGCGAAGACAGTCCCTGAGCCTTATCTGAAACCCTACCGGCGTCCCCTGCTCTCCGACATTCAGCAGATGGCCGGTACCGATTTCACCCATCACGATATCCTGACGGGCGCTGTCCATTTCAAGACGGCAGGCGCTTTCAGCAAGAGCACCATAGATATAAAGCACACCGTTAGAGCCTTCCACATCCCAGGCATCAGCGGCCACAGAGACGAGCGGGCAGGTCAGAATGATGGCTCCCATAATCCCCAAAGCATACCCCCTGAAGGAATGCTGGCGGACTGGATAAACTTTTACAGCACTTTTTTTCATCGAATTCACTCCTCCCATTTCCATGCCGGTTGCGCCGGGCTCAGCAACACTGAGTACAGTTAGCCCTTACGGTGTTAGCTGTTCTTCTTTCCGGGAACAACATTACAGGTGCTTCCGTTACAGCTGAACTTCAGTTCGGGGCGACCACCGTAGTCGTTAATGTAAGTGAGTGTCGGAGCTCCGCTGAAGCTCACGCGCAAGGGGGCATTGCCCTTTGGTGCAACCATCACGGGCTCAAATGATTTAATGCTGGAGCCATTTCCATCCCTGGCTTCAGCGATAGTGATGTAATACGCTGTCGGGTTATTCACCACATAGCTGTTGCCTTCCCGGCGGAGCGTTATTTGTTCCTGGGGAGGCATGGCATTTTTATTGATTGCAATGGCTGTCGGGCGATAGAACATTTTTATGCGCGTCTGGAGTGCAATTTGCAGGGTGTTCGGTTTATTACTCTTTGGTGGGATCTCACGCAAATTGAAATAATATAGCGTTTCACGATCCTGAGGTAACTGCTTTGCCACCGGCAGAGCCTGAATTTTCACCTGGCTAGGCTTTCCGGGCTCAATTCGCTGCACTGGCGGGAGTACGGTAAGAGGACTGGTGATTTTATTACCGCTTTCATCCTCAATCCACCCCTGTGCCAAGTACGGAAGCTGTTTATTCTGGTTACTGACGCTCATACTGACTGAACTCTGCCCCCCGTCGAAAATCACACGTGTACGATCGAGGGCAATGGCAGCCTGTGCAGAAGCCGGAGCCAGCAGAGCCAGGGTTGTAAGTACGCAGACGCTTTTACAGGTCAGAGCGTTACCGATAGTTTTGTTCATTTTTTTCTCCAAATCCTTTCATCGCAAATGAAAGTGTTTTTAATCCGGCGTAGAGGCCACAAAGCCTTTTTGCCGCAAATTACGCCTGAGGCGCTAATAATGGTTTATTTTTGCTGGCAGGGAAGCAGCAGTGTTCGTAACTGCAAATCTGCCGGCAGCGGGGATGGCATCTGCACTACACACTGGGCTTTGCCTGACCAGTGTACAGTCATGGCTTCCCCTTCCTTGATCCCGCTCAGGTATACCGTTCCGCCATCATTGACAATGCCTGTCTCTTGATTGCGACGGTTCATCACAGTCGCCCCGAACGGCGGTTCGCTTCCGTTCGCCAGTTTAATGACAGCCATCGCTTTTTCACCCGAGATGACGTCAAACTTACGATAGCCAATTGCCCCCTCAGTCAGGGTCGCTTGGACAACGGATTTCGTTGCTTCTGCATTATCACCTAACTTATCTATATCAATGCTGGCTTGATTTTTATAGTAGCTGTTAACATCGCTTATCACCGCTTTGCCCCAGTAGTTCGTTTCCGTCGTATTGCCGTACCCTTTTACCGGTACACCGGGTACGCCATCTGAATCAACAAGGAGTCGGGTTCCACCATTTGTACCAGGGCGGTGCAAAGCCCCGCCTTCCGGCGTCAAGGTTACCCCCCCTTGCGCAGACAGCCCGAACGCACTGTAGCTCCCTTCCTGGTAGCTGGCATTTGCGCTCATACGTGCGAAATCGCCATCACGGTTATAGTAAGCACTGCTGTTCATGCCCCTTGCAGAAGTCCCGGTGCTCAGTTGGTAGTTACTGTGCTCGTCAATACGATCGTAATAGCTGGCACGGTGAGAAACGCTGTCCTGGCTAACATTCGTGTTATAGCTCACCGTAGACGTGTCCCCCCACGGAATGGAGACGGACAGGTATCCACCGTCATCTGTCTTTCCACTCTGCTTATTACGATAAGCAGACACTGACAGGCTGACATTCCGGAACTTCCATAGATCAAAGTATTGTGAGAGCGTCAGGTTATATCTGTCGTTTGCTGCCCTGTCCCAGTAAGTCTGGTGGCTATAGTTCAGGTAGGCACTCAGCCCCCAGTCACGGAAATGTTTATTCATGGTAATGGTATACATTTCCTTACTGTTACCGTTTCTCTGTCCTGTTTCGCGGGCATCCAGGTACTCGTTCATGTTCATAAATTCTTTTTCAGAGAACCGATATCCCGCAAACGTCACCTGGCTGTCATACTCATCGAACGTCTTGGAGTAGCTAAGACGATACGAGCCCCCGGTGAGCGTGTCAGATTCATTCGGCAATTTGGCTCTGGAGTGGGTGGCGTCAAATGACAGCGCACCGAACATCATCAGATCACGCCCGATACCGGCGGAGAGCGCATTATAGTCACCACCTGCCAAGGCCCCACCATACAGAGACCAGCCGTTACTGACCCCCCAAGAAAACTCACCGGTACCAAATAATGGCCCTCTAGAGCGGTGCTGCCAGTCTGAAGGTTTGCCTGCAGCAAACTTGTAACGTACCGAGCCTGGTCGTGTCAGGTATGGAATATTCGCCGTGTTCATCGTGAACTCCTGAACGCTGCCATCCTGCTCCTCTACACGGACATTCAGTTCACCGCTGATCGCGTCATTAATGTCCTGGACACGGAATGGACCGGCCGCCACCTGCGTATCAGAAATTATACGGCCCTGCTGGGTGACGACGACTCTGGCGTTCGTTTTTGCGACGCCAACCACTTCCGGGGCATAGCCCCTGAGGTTCGGAGGCAGCATATTATCGTCAGAAACCAGACTGGCCCCCGTAAAGCGGAAGCTGTCAAACATACCCGATTCCAGATAGTTTTCACCCAGCGTCAGCTTCGAACGCAAGGAAGGCAGCGCCCTGTAGGCATAGTAGCGGCTCCACTCCAGCTTTTTCTGGGTGGGCTGGCCCGATCCTGTTTCGTGGCTAAGGCTCCCCTGCCAGTCAGCACGGATGCGCCATGCCCCTACGTTCATCCCGGCAGTACCGTTACCGCTGACGTTGTAGCCGCGGCTCCCTTGCTGCTGGTACCGCTGGGTCTGCGCATTTACGTTATAATCCAGTAACAGGCCCGGGATACCTTCATCCCAGCGGGACGGGGGATCCCAGTTTTCAGAAGTATATTCCAGGTATGCCTGTGGTATGCCGATGTACAAAGAGGCTGTTGACAGGTCGCCGCGGACTTCCATCCCCTTCAGACTACTTTCGTCCAGACACTCCCCGTTATTCCACCAAGTAAGCTTCCCTAGGTTTTCTTCCTTAAGGCCGAGCTGTTCGACAATGCTCTTGTCCACACATGCCCTGCTGCTTTTAGGATCATTTGGATCCTCAAGAAATGTTATCTGACGTTCTGGTACCTCATTTTTGTTAATATTCACGGCCATGGTGTAATCTCCGGGCATAATAAATCCGGCGCGCGAAAATTGCCCCAGATTGATATTTTCACGATCGTCAACATCCAGAACATCCGTGTTGAACTCAATATCACCCGCAGCCTGGACGACCATGATAGGAGATCCTAGTGCCAGAGATATGCATAAGCTTAATATTTTGGCGGGGGAAGGAACCCCACGCTGAGCAAGCATCATACCTTTACCCTTTTTTATCAGCCTCCGGTATTTGGTCTACTTAGAAATACTCCATCTTAAAACGTATCGATGAAAAGTAATCGCCAGGGACGATGACCTTATTATTTGAAACTATTTTAATAGTGTATTTCAGAAGCATATTCTCGGGAGCGATCTTTCCTGCCGGAAGGGCTTCTCCTGGCCTGGCAATATGCCCTTCTTCATCTGAGATCTGAATAGCGATGCCCTTCGCATCTCCACTAATGCCAAATAGCTGGCCATCTGCATCTCCATCAAATGTCACCTGGAAGTTTCGCCATCCAGGATGATTAGGCACTGGTCGCTCAAGGGCGCAGTTAATAAGTTCAATGGACAGCGGTTTTGATGTTTCCTGACCTTCCCGCAGTCCTCCTGTGGGGGAGACCCCCATATTGACGGTCTGGTCTCGACTTTCTACAGAGATTGCACAGGCAGCATCAATAATGCTGCCCTGCATACTGACCGTTCCTCTTCCCCAATTTCTGGCGCCGACATCCGACGTAAAAAGGAGAAGGGCTGGCAATAAAAAAAAAACGGCAGAAAATTGTTTTGACCAGATCATTCACCCCTCACTATTTCATTCAAATACTGAAATGCAGGGTATGCCTGCATTTCAGCTTGATTGCGTCAGAAGAAACTCAGGGTATTACTGATAGGCCATCTGGAAGTCGGCAACTGCAGTAAAGTCACCCGGAACCACATCAGAGGTACCGTTACCCTGCAGATACGCGTTGAAGCTCAGCTTGGTGCTACCTTCAGCAACATCCTGAGCCGGGCTTGCTTCACCCAGTTTAATCAGCTTGCCTGATTTATCTGCAATGGCAACGCTTGCACCGGATGCAGAACCATTAATGTCCAGCATGCCGTCCTGAGCTTCAGACGCAGTACCGGTGAAGGTGACAGAAACAGAGTTTTTGCCTTCTTCGATTTCACAGTTTTCCAGCAAAATGTCGAAAGATTTAGAGGCAGATTTACCGCCTTTTTTCAGCAGGGCGTTAGAAACCTGGCCGAGTTCTACGGTCTGATCTACCGAATCCGGGTTAATCGAGCACGGTGCATCGATGATGGCGCCGGTAAAAGTTACTTTGCCAGAACCCTGGTTTGCAGCATGTGCTACGGAAGAAACACCCAGAGCGATTACTGCAGCGGCCATAATTTTATTTAATTTCATCTGTTGATATCCTTTGATCGATTTAGTCTTTATTTCTAAAAGATGTGCGAGTCCGGAGCGGGGGTTCCAGAGCCCTCCTCGCTTTCACCCACTAGATGAGCGCCCTGCGTTATTAACGTTAAGCTTTACCGGTTGTTCATAACATCCGCGGGCTAAACTCGCTAGACGCCCAGAGCAGTCAGGGCAGTAGAATATTACGCGCTCACATAAAAAAACGATACATAAAACCTAACACCTAGTGATATATAGATTTTTATTCCAAAAAAAAGAAATGCAAAGCCACACAAAAGGAGCAATACTAAAAAAAAAAGATATTTAAAAGATAAGATCGTTGAATTCATACAACACCCCACGGAGCCTATATTTGACATCAAAAGACAATATGCAATGATACGAACCCTCCCTTATACATAAAACAGAAACCTAACATTATGAATTACATAATCAACAAGGCCGTACTGTACTCTCCGGAGTTAAAACAACTTTCTTTGTTAATCGATTCTGAAAGTTACATTATGTTATCCAACCCGGCAGCCAGACTCATTATTGAGATGATGAAAAATAATAAAACCACTCTGACACGGGAGTATTTGCTCAAACATGTGTGGGAGGACTACGGCACCACACCGTCCAACAATAATCTTTATATGGCAGTCAGTGAAATCAGAAAAGCCTTCAAAACCCTGGGAATGACAGAGCAACTTATTTCAACAATACCTAAGACAGGTTTCCTTTTTGAGGCAGAAATTGAAACACCACAACCATCAGATAAAACTTTGCCAACTGAATCGCCTCCTCAGATAAGAGAAGAACGAAAAATCCATCATCGGCATACGTATATGCTCGTATGCCTAATGGCTGTCATCATGGTTACAATATTAATGATAAGCTGGCAAATCGTTTTTCATCACAACCCTCTTTCACCGAGTATCAGGAAAGAGCGCCTAACAGAGGAATTCACTCTGGCTAAATGCCGGTTCTATAATCTTGGAAAGATGGCCGAGGGGGAAGGGAAATGGATCACAGAAATGATTGGAACCGAACTTGCAAAAAATTCGCTTGATATCAATTGTGAAAAAACTGAGAGTGCAGTGTTTTACCAGAGAATGCCAGCCCCGGTTAATCAGATCTTCATTACCAGTTGTACCGGTAATATTACTACAAAGGCTTCAGCCTGTAAGACACTGAGAACAGAACATGATTAAAATTCCACACAAACGATTGCCAGCAGCGTTGATGATTTTTTCGTTTCTGCTGATTGTCATGATTGCGCTCCTCTACGTCACTGAATGGCAACGGCGACTTGTCCTTTCCTGCAGTTTTGACATTTCATTTTATGACAGCGAAAATGATACCGATCTTAAAAAGAACACTCATCTGTACTATTACTCCGATGGCACTGGCTTCCGTACCGAAAAAGGCCTTGTTGATCAGAATAATATACGTTATTACATCGACCGGGATATCCATTTCACTTATGCCGACAAAGATCGCGACGGAACCTTCACGCTGGAGTACACTCAGGTTTATAAACGCGAACATGATAATCTCCCAAAAGATGTATGGGGAACTGGATCCACTCCAGGCACCAAGTTCTACTTTTCCCTTTCAGAAATAGCGCCTGAGCTGTACCTTTTTCGTGAACGCGGCACCCCTGTAATGATTTGCCCTTCGGTGATTAGTCCGTAACTCTACCTGCGACTGCCCCTGAGGGCAGTCGCAGGTACCATTTATCGTATGCAACACCTTCTGACCTGCTCCCCGTTGATTAATACACTCCGATGTCAGTAATGTCTTCATAAGCCACATGAGGGCCCCCCATGAAGAAGCGTTTTTCCGATGAACAGATCATCAGTATCTTCCGCGAGGCCGAAGCCGGGGTTTCGGCCCGTGAACTCTGCCGTAAGCACGCCATTTCCGACGCCACCTTTTACACCTGACGCAAAAAGTATGGCGGTATGGAGGTGCCCCAGGTTAAGCGCCTGGAGTCGCTTGAGGAAGAGAACGCCAGACTCAAGAAGCTGCTAACCGAAGCCATGTTTGATAAGGAGGCACTTCAGGTGGCTCTGGGGCGAAAGTACTGGCGACAGGCCACAAGCGTGAAGCCGTTAAATTTATGTGTGATGCGACTGGTCTGACGCAACGTCGTGCCTGCAGGCTTACAGGTTTGTCTCTGTCGACCTGCCGCTACGAGGTCCAGCGTCCGGCGGCTGATGCGCATTTATCAGGGCGCATCACTGAACTGACACTGGAGCGCAGGCGTTTTGGCTACCGCCGCATCTGGCAGTTAGCTGAGCGGCTTTACTGCAGGACAATTACATGCTGAAATCACAACTTGGAACCCAGAAGACCCGGGAACTGGCCAGACACTATCTTGCAGCAAAGAGAGTGAACGGCTCCCCTTAAGAGTATCTGACGAAACTAACAGAACTAGATAAGCGGTTTTTAATGATCCTGCGGCAAAACGAATCATAACAGGACACTTACGAGTCTGTTGTCACGTGCTCAGGCTCCTTCTTTCACTACTGCTGATGAATGGCATTCCTGGCCGAGGGGCGAAGTCCCCTCCCGGTGAGGGATGTCGGTTCTCCCGACGCCTGAATCATCGCCTGTTCCACGACACAAAAAAATGATAATACCGTTACAATACTTCACCAGGAAAACTCACTCCCCCGACCTGTAGTCAGGACAACACCAGGGCTTGTGTTGTTATATTCCTCTCAGGGATTCTGGTAGCGTAGAAAAATTTTCGGCGATTCAAACCGATGGAGGCCCTTTAAGCAGGCAGTGACTGACTATTCCACGCATCACCTTCATCAAGATGATGGGGACACCATGACAATACTTATCCGCTGTCCGACCAGACGAGCGACTCTACAGTCTCCTCAGATGCACGCGTGCTATTTTCCTAAGAAATTTGCCCCGGTTAAACAGCTTTTTCATACTGAGTTCACGGCCCTCGCCACGGGATGAAGGATTCAGACCCACCCGTTCATAATACAGGTAATGGACACACATGACCGGAACTGTAGTCCATGCAATTTTCTGAACCCAGTATATCCACGAATATTCAGAAACAATATTCTCCTGGATCGCTGATTAACACAGAAGGACATCTTTAGATCTGCCAGTACACAGAGTACCGGATAATACGACACTATGCTCAGGCACACTACAATGCCAAATATATGCCCCCCTATATTTGAAAATATTATCTTCACTCCCGATCGGCGCATTCTCTACTATGGTGCATCGCCTTTAATGCGGCCAGGTCACCTCAGGCATAGCCGGATTTTCAGAACAGAACAAGAAATAAAGATGATATAATTCTGATTCCTATCTCTGGTTTATATATTTTTACCGGCATTCTGATACCCTTCCGGTGGCTAAAGAAAGTGCATCATCTTTTTACTTTAATTCAGAAAGAGGTCCGGATGGATACTAACTATAAGCTCTGTGAGAAAATCCTGTTACTTTGTCTGCAGAAAAAGGGAAATGAAGATATGAAAGGATATGTCAGTAGTATTCACCCGGTGCTTCTGAGCGACAGTAAAGACCAGCAAGAAATACTCAATCATTTTCAATGGCTTGAAGAGAAAAACCTTGTCCGCCCATTTCGCCACTCCCTGGCTGCCAGTGGAGTACCAAGGGTTATTATCACCCTCACAAATGCTGGCTATATAAAAATAATGAAGGGTGGCATAAAATCTGCGCTGGGGTCTAATCTGAACTCTTACTGATTAACCTGCTGGTCAGTAAATTTTTAAACAGATATCGCAGGCACCAGAACGGAGCCGAGCAGACACACAAAATAGTAAAGAATCACTATGGGGGTTGCGCGTACTAGTCAGGATACGCATCTGAAGATGACCCCGCTCTTCCGCATGATAACATTATCTGCAGCTGCTGATGATAATGGCTGCATGCACGGTCACATCATCAAACTGATATTCACATTTCACCACTCCGACAATACACACCTTGCAGCTATCAGAGCAATGATAATGAAGCCGATCAAGATAAGAGCGCTGACGAAAAGACTGAAATTGAGGGACGGCAGGAGCAAACTGGCAAAAAGTATCGCGAAGCCAAGACACGTATAGCGGAACAATGTCTGTAAATGTTTAAGTTTACTATTCAGCATACGCAGCCAGCCCTGGCGTTTTTCAGATCGCATCTGGTTACTCTTCCCATCCTGTGAACTCCCTGACCATATCGGGCGGAAAAACCCGATGCATAGTAAGATTCTAACATCATGGCGAATAATATTATTACGGTTCTTTTCAAGATGCACTACTCGAGAAAAAAATTAATCTCTGAGCTATATCGCATACATCATGTTTATCAAAAGTTTTTAAGGCATGCGTGGTCCATCTAGTCACTATAAAAATATCATTTCATTGAATGATTGGTAATAACCTTAGAACATCAGAAGTCCATTTACCCAAATTCATATTTTAAATAGAATTTACGAGGCAGAGAAGGAGTTTAGAACTTTTAATGCAGCCTATATTGATTACCCGAGACTTATATTCCTTCCGGAATGGAGTATATGGTCGCACGATAGCAGGCTGGTAATTGTCCAAAGATATGCTTCAGTCACCAGCGCTGCCAGCTATTTTCTGCATTCAGTATCCAGAACTAATATGAATTCCGTGGTAACATTTTCATCTGTAGCTTTATGTTAATTGCCGAAAAATCATCCAGCATATTCAGGAGCTTCTCCTGAATATTCGCTGGTAGTCTTACCAGTATCCTGGCGACGCTGTTGGTATGTAAACGGTACAATATTGCAACGCATGTCTCTCTTCTGATAACACAAAGAAATAAGGATGCATACTCGGGATCCAAAAGACAGAGATATCGTTCTAGCTTTACCGGGGACACACTCAGGATTTGCCTTTCACGCATATTTACGCACGGGGTGTTAACGAGCCAGTATATGATGTGAAGATGCTCCATTTCCAGAATTTCGCAGAATTCCAGAGGCCCCGTAAATAACAAAAAGCGGCCACTGTTAAACATAGCAGCCTCCGTAATTAAAGATGTTTATTTAACCATCCAATCTGCTCATTTAAAGCTTCATTCTGGAAGGGAGATTCATACAAATCGTAATGGCCTGCCTCTGGAATAATATGCAGGGATTTAAGTCCACCGAGAGAGTTGAATAACTCCCAACCCTGTTCAGAAGGATTAACTACATCGGACTCAGCTAATGTTATAAGAGTTGGCTGTTCGACATTACCCGCAAACAAAACTGGCTTTACATTTAAAATTTCTTTAATTGTAAGAACCGGGATCTTCGTCTCTATATCCGGAAAATTATGCTTATGTCGTCTAAAGAACTCTTTAGACCCCTCGTCTTTTAAAATCCTGGACGGAGAAACCCACAACTCATTGCCCACAATACGGCGACGTTCATCCATTGCGTTTAGCGTATGGATAAAATGCTGCACCTCCCCCTCATCCATCCGGGAGGTTAAAGTAGTAAATCCGTCAGCAAACGGCATCTGGCTGATTACACATTTTACCAAGGGGTTGTTTGCCGCAACACACACCACATGGCATCCACCAAGAGAAGTCCCCCATAACCCGATACGATTTCGGTCCATATCAGGGTTCTGTGAGACCCAGTGAAGCACAGCCCGAATATCGGCCTGTTGCTGGCTTATCGTTAAGCGTCCTCTCTCTCCACTGCTCCCGCCAAAACCCCGATAATCAAAAGTCACCGCCGTATAGCCACTTAGTGCGAAGGCACCGGCAATTTCTGGCAGAAGTAAATCCTGCACACCGCAAAAACCGTGGCAAAGTACAACGACCGGGGCCGGGGTCGTACCGAATGTCCTGCCTGTTTTATAGATACGTAAGGCCAGTTCATCGTGCATCATGGGCAATGCAACCCTAACAACATTAAGATTTCCCATAACGTATCCTCTCCTTTTACCGTTAGCCACCTAGGGCGCTTCAGTTATGAATTCTGCCTGTGCACACTGCCTCACGCAGACTCGTCGTCTGAAATATACCTCTCGCTTGAGGCTACAGAAATGAGCGGAAAGATAGTAGTTTTCCTTAAATGCACGAAATAAATAGATTTAAATCCTGACTGAAAACAAAAGAAAGGTTTTACTCTCTTCTGCAGTCAGTGCATTGACATAAGGAACTTTTCTTTTTTGTATATAAAAGAAAACATCTCCCATCCAAACCAGCTGCAGCGCAATTATACTGGAACGCAGTGCCCACTGAATATAATCAAAACCTCATTACCCGGAGCGAGCATTATAAATAGGATTTAGCCGACAAAAAAACATCCATAATTTTCTGACTTCAGGCCATGTTATATATCCTTAGCTAAAGAGAATTAAATTTTTGCTAGCATACTGACTAATCAAAAAATGCAATCAATTGAAACATACACCTAAAAAACAGGAGGGAGTCAGTAAGGAAATTATCCCCCCAACGATGGAAGTATTATTTTTTGTATTTTTCAACCAGGGCGTTTGCGATAGCTTCTGTCTCAGCGTCGGGCTCACCCGTTATTTTTCCGGGTCGGAAATGCATCTGAAATGACGAGATTATATCCCTGGTTTTCTGATCCAGAACACCGTCCTCTGATATCGTGTAACCGTAAGCTTTCAGTAAACTCTGTAAGAAGAGAACATCACTTTCCTCGTCTCTGTCTCGCCCTGACAGATAGTCCTGAACCCGATTCTCGTCGGGCCATGCTCCTATCCCCTGCTGTGCCAGTGAATGCCACGGAAACATCGGACCCGGATCGAATTTTCTTCCAGGTGAAACATCACTGTGTCCCAGAACATTCTCCGGAGCAATGTCATATCTTCCGGTAAGATCTTTCAGAAGACGCGTCAGCAAATCAATCTGCCCGGATTGGTAGTGATACCATTTACGTTGCCCATTATTTTCAGTAAATCCGGGGTTTACAATTTCAATACCTATTGATGTGTCATTGATATTTCTTCTTTCCCCCCATTGACTAATACCTGCATGCCAAGCTCTTTTGTCGTCAGGTACCAGTTGCCGTACGACAGGCTTTTCGTACAGTGTCGAGGAACGGGTAGGTATAAAATAGTGTGCACTGACATCCCCCTTGGTTAATAGATTCAGGGAGGTATCATCATCCGTTGCAGTGTAATGAATGATTATATAGCGAACTCTTTCATTTTTCCCCTGTGATGTTACAGAACTATCCACAAAATACTCCCCCCGATCTTCATAATAGCTTGTACATCCCTGAAGGAAAATAAAAACCACGGCTATAATAATCCGTTTAGCGTGTAACATCGTGCCATCCTTTTTAAGAAAACCTGTAATCTCTTTTATCGTTCAGAATATGTTTTAAGGGTTTTATTTCCCAGTCAAGAATGGCATAGCCAAACTCTATAATTTCATAGGGAGGGCTCAACATAGCGATATCCAGATCATCATCAAATCTGGAACCGGGGACTTTGGCAAGATATTTATCTTGGTATAATAAATTATTGAGTCGAAAGCTACCCCGACTATTTTTATGAATCCGCCAGTGTTGTTCTTGTCTTTTATAATCGACTGGTTCAAGCCCTACAGACTGTAAAGTATAATCTGGCTGTAGAGTCGTTAAGCAATGACCTTTGCCTACTTTACCATATGCCCTGACGAAATATGTTTTTGTATCCATTCGTTGTTCTAAAAACCATACCTGTGATTCAAATGACTGACGCGGGTGCTCCAGCGCAAGTGTCATTTCCTCGACAACATCAACGTGATGAGAAAGTACATTTTTTTCTACCGAATAGCTATTACATATTCTTATCATGACGGGCTCATTCAAAACCAGATTACTCATACCATCACCTTATCATTAGAAGAATGCCTGTTTAATGCCATCAATAACAAACTGGGCTCCCACACAAAACTGAACAAATCCAATAAGGCACGATAAAATAGCAATGCGCGTGGCCCCCAGAACCGGAAAGATACGATTAGCAAAGCTCAATCCCAGCCAAAGCAGAAAACTTATCGTGACAAACGATGCAATGATTGCAATATCTTTGACTCTTCCACCTTCATATCCTGCTTCAGATAAAAAAGAATCAAATCCGATGATCATGGATATCACACCGGGTCCAGCAGTACCAGGTAATGCAATAGGCATAAAGGCGATATTGCTTCCCTGGAAAGAATACGATGCCCCACGACCATTTGAAGGAGGAAAAAGTAATCCAAACCCAGCGACGATCAATAATACCCCTCCAGCTATTTTTATTCCGCTAATGCTGACACCAATGTTTTCCATAATAAATGTTCCGCTCAACCACACAGCAAGCATGATTAAGAAACTGTATATAGATGATTTGATTGCCACATCCTTTCTGCACTTAAGGGGCAATCTTTCGGAAAATCCCATAAACAGAGCCATACCCGTCAGAGGATGAGCAATAGGAAGTAACATTACCAGGCACATTATGAGTACTTCATAAAAATCGATTAACAATTTTCCTCCTTGGATAAAAAAACAATGCTTCCCAAGCACATACCTTGCCAGACAAAAGTTAAACAAACCCTCATTCAATACTCCGTATTATTTTATAAATATCTAACCGCTCTCACGTTTATGATATTATCTCAACAGACCTGTCGTCACATCAGAGGATACTTTACGAGTTAGAGTAATAACGATTTTTCAGGGTAAGGTAAGGTAAGGTAAACGTTACCCCGGGAGGAGAGCCACTTTGACTTCATACCATGGTCTTCACAGCATACAGTGAATGAATCCGTATCGATCAATGTCAGGGCTTCGTGCCAGTTAAAAATGTTGTGATTATTGCATCCTCATTTTGTTCTTATGCGTTTTTGTAACAAGAAAGAAAACCAGTTCATGGCTATAGGTACCTGAATCTGGAACGCCGAAAACCAATAAACTCGCTTGCCCCATCCAGACTGCACACTGTTTTGATACGAAAAAAAATGGCTTCAGGAAAACAATATTCTCTTGAAACTCAGAGACGCGCCTTCGGTCCGTAGGTAGCCAAGTTTTCCAGATTTTAAGATTAGTATTTGTGTGGTAACAGCATTAACAACAAGAAAAACAAACGAGCCGAACGCGACTGAGCTGGAAGCAAGCCTCGGCTCAACCGGCTCTGCATATCAAGGCTGGTGTTCATACAAAATCCTTACACATTGACTAATAACGAATTAACAATAGTTATTAGGCAAGCAGGGATTTCAGAGGGCGTTTGGGGATCGCCTGGAACATCCACAAAGTTTGTTCGGAACTCAGCGCGTACGTCGCCCGCACGTCTGAGCCCCAAGCCTACAAAGCAGTCAGCATGAAGAGTTTGTTCAAAGCGTAGGAATGCTCGCATTGAGGTGTTATACATTGCCGACCAAGTGGAACAACGGTGGATCGTGCTCATTCAGTGGTTCGTCACTGTCGTGCTGATAGTCATTGATGGGAGTTGTAGACAGCATTTGGTTTTGCCATACGCGAACTGCTCAGTACAGCAACTGCCATGATAATAGGCACGATTATTGAAATGGCTTCACGGCTGATAAACACAGCCAACGACACCTGATGATACATGGTAACCACGTGCGTAATGTATCCGCTATACCGGCCTAATTTCGATATCTGGACTGGAATTTGGTTTTGTTGGAACACTTCAATGCTTCAAGGGACCTACTTCTGTTCCGGTGTGGACAGAAAAAATAGCTGTGTCCGGATAATTATTCCGATGGTGTAAAAAACTCAATCGGATCAATCCAGAGGAAGCAAGAAAAGAAGCAATGATGATTTACGATGTATTTGGCAGGAAAATAAGGGTTCAGCGTGAAGACGAGCACTGACTGGTGTACAGGCTCGTTCTAACAGAGCGAAAATCATCCTAACTGTATGACGTCATTACTCTGATGATCTCAGCGAAGCCGCACCACCGCATGGTTGGATGATATTTTTCACGAAGCTGCCACCGCACACCATCCTGAAGTTAGGCGGACTCAATAAGCAGCAACTGTGACCGCTATCAACCTATATGGCTTGCATCTGTCAGTGCCCCGTCTCTCCACCATCCGTGTTAACAGCCAAAAGGCTGTTATGTCTTCTTAACAACTTTTGAGCTGTAACTTGATAAAACAGCCCTTAGGGTGTACTTGTATAAATACAGCTTAGAGGGTGTCTAAAACCATTTATAGAGGCCAACTTATTATGAAAAATACTTATCCGGTAAGAACACTCAACCAGTTGCGTCCGCTGCTTCTTGGCTTTCGCAAAGTGAAAGGGCTTACGCAAAAAGACGTCTCTGAACGATTAGGTGTAACCCAACAGACTTATGCTCGCCTGGAAGCCAATCCTGCCAGTGCAAGTATTGAACGCCTGTTCAAAGTTTTGACGGTGCTGGGGGTGGAAATCAGCCTTTCCCCGATGACTGGTTCATCAGAGACGATGCAGCAAGGCAAAAACCATTCTTTAGCAAATTTACCCGCCAGACGTGAGAAATGGTGACGATGTGGCCAGGAGACCTTAACGTTTAGCGATATAGATAAACGGCTGCCAAGCAGGATTCCGGGAAGAGTATAGACGATTATTAGTTACTACAGGACATGTAGATTAGGCCCCTTATTTTCCGCACGTTTTCCCGCATATGTTTCTGCTGTAAGGTCTCGTTGCCTTGCTCATCAGTGATGACATCAATATTGCATTTACTCTGACCCAGAACGTAGTGATGTGATGGACATGTCTACACATATTTCGTGAATTATCCTTTCATTACGTCAGCCTATAATAGCAGTGGTGGATTTGAATTTCAGATACAAAATAAAAAATCAGAATTAACATTGAATTAATATGGTAGATGCTGGGCTTCTACCAAAACTTTATAATAATGATTATTTGTATATACAAAAAAACCGGACACATCTTACAGCTATCTCTCCTTGGGGACTCGCTACATCTGGCATAAGCACAGGAAATCACTATAGCATGCGGATACTAAGCCTTAATGGCGAAGGTGGCTGCCCCCGGTAGACACTCCTGTCTATAAACAGGCTTTATCGATGAGCTAAGAGAAAGGGATTCTGGAAAACATTGGTGTGGAATTATTTTAAATTTCTTTTTTCTTTAAACTCTGGAAAAGTCGTTAGCATGAGTCTAACTCAACACTGACACCACCTTCCAGAATTTCTACATTGTAATGGTGTGGTAGTAATTCTGAACGATGCGATAATGCCGGACGGCGTTACGCCATTTTTTCCAGGATCGTTTTTTTGACGTCGCGGACAAATGCCTCAATCTGAGGCATTTTTTCTGCCCAATCCACGGTGACCAACCCGAGATACTCTGCACGCGCCTCCGCCAGCAGTTTCGCATGGGCTTCGGGCAGTTGCGGCAGCAGCCAGGCTGCCGCCTCGTCTTTGGAGGCGATCTGACCGGTTTCAACGCTATACCCGATACGCGCCAGCGTCAGAAGGATATGCCTCTCGTCACCCTCCAGATCGTCGGCCCTGTTCCACAGCGCGAGGGTCTGGCGAAACGTATGCTGCAGATCGCGTTCAGGAACCGCCTCAAACAGCGTGCTGGCCGCTTCTCCCCGCAGGGGGAGGCTGTTCTGACGCGCTTTGGTCAGTAAAATCGCCAGATCGGGGTCGGGCTGCGCCGGTTCGTATTCACCGTTTGCAATCTCGTCCCGTAGCCACTCCCCAAACTGCAGTTCCCGCATGGGCGGAAATTGCCATGGCACAATCTGCGACCAGACAACCACCGTCACCTCCAGCGCCCGGTAAATTTCCGACGTCCCGGGCCAGGCCGAAATGGCCAGCAGCTTCTGCATTAAGGTATGCCGTTGTTCATCCCGCAGCGGCGAACGCACCGTGACCAGCAGATCAATATCGCTCAGCGGTTTCAGACCACCGTCCATCGCCGAACCGTATAAATGAATCGCCATCAACTCGCGCCCGAGAATGCTTTCGATAAGGGCGCAGGCGGTCTGGATCTGTTTTTGTGCACAGGGGAGCACGTTCATCTTACCTCTTCGTCTGAGGACAACTGCTGATTAAACCGGGTCATCTCTTCCAGCACGCGCCCGACGAGGGTCTCAATCTCCTGCCAGGTTCGTTCGTCGTGACAGGCTGTTTCCAGGGCTTCACAGGCTTGCTGCAACGCTGTCATGTTCATCATGCGCGCGCCGCCGTTGATACGGTGCGCCATACGCCCCACCTTATCGCGATTTTTCTGTGCGAGCCACTGCGTCAGCTGGCTGGCATCCTGGCGGTTAACCTCCACCATTTCGGCCTGCAGCGCCCGCGTAGCATCACTCACAAGATCAGGTTTTGCGCTGCCGACGGCAAAATAACGATCCAGCAGCGTCTGCAGTTTCTCCGCCGTCAGTGGTTTTTCCAGATATTCATTCATACCGGCAGCGATACAGCGCTCTGCCGCTTCGGCACCGCTGATCGCCGTCAGGCCAAAGATCGGGACAGGCGGCAGGCCGGAAAGCTGCTCGGTATGGCGGATCTGCTGTGCCAGCTCATAGCCGTCCATCTCCGGCATGGTACAGTCGGTGATAATCACATCGTAGCGGTCAGGATGTTGCTGCCACATCGACAGCGCCTCCGCCCCCTGTGTCGCCAGCGACACCCGGTGTCCCCAGGACTCCAGCCGCTGCTGCAGCGCCCGGCGTGCTGGCGGATAGTCGTCCACGCCAAGAATATGCAGGCTGCGCATCTGTTCGACCGGCGCAGGGGTCAATACTTTGCTGGCCGCTGGCACGGCGTTAAAGTGAAGGCTCACCACGCAGCCCTCATGCGGTTCACTGTCGATACGCACCTGCGCACCCGCGGCCTGCGCCATATACAGACAGGCCGGCAAACTGAATCCGGTGTCGGTCCACTCTGATTTCAGCGTCACGTGATGCGCACGTCCGGCAATCTCCTCCAGCATCTCCCCATCTATGCCCTCGCCCTGATCGCATACCTCGATGACCAGCGGAATGGCCGTGGCATTTGGATCTCTGCTGCCCTCGTACACCTCAACGTCAATCTCCTGGCAATTTGCATGCTTAATGGCGTTACGCAGCAGACTGGAGAGAATACGAATAATCAGCAGCGGATCGGTGGTAAAGCGCTCGGTAGAAAGCTCGATCAGTACATTCAGGGTGATGCCTTTCGCTTCTGCCTGTTGCCGGTAAAGCGCCACGGTACTGTGGATTAACTGCGGCAGATGCGTGTTCCGCGTCGTTCCGTTCAGCTGCGGGTTATCGGCGCGGAAGACATCGAACATATCGCCGATAAGCGAAAGCAGATTGAGGGAAGATTCCCAAATCAGATTCAGGTTTTCATTATGCTCATGCCGCGCATCCAGCGCCTGAAGCTCCATCTCCAGCAGGCCGGTGATCACGCTGAGCGGCGTACGCACTTCATGCCCCATCGTCTGCATAAACGCGTTTTTGCTGCCTATCGCCTGCTCCAGATTACTTTTGGTCTCCGAGAGCTGAGCAATCAGTTGCTCTTTCTCGGTGACATCCAGCCAGCCGCCAATCAGACCGCCAATCTCCCCCTGACTGTCGTGCCACGGCACCACCCAGCCCTGCAGGTAGCGTGTCTGATCGTTGATCGTAAAGCTGTCAGACCAGTTCTGCGGTTGACCATCCTGCAGCGCCTGCTGGTATTTTGCGTCCAGGTTCGCCAGCACCGTGGGTTCAGCTATGTCGATCGCCGTTACTGGCTGCCCCTGGAAGGCATCGCCCGGCTGACCGATGGCATCCGCCCAGGCCTGGTTGTAGCGCAGCAGATGGCCGTTGCGATCGCGAACGTAGAGCGCCACGGGCGAGGCGTCGATCAGCGCCTGGGTAAAACGTAACTGCTCGGTAAGCTGGTGCTGCAGGACGTTGCCACGGCGCAGCGCGGCGCGCAGATACTGTATCCACAGCCAGCACCCGGTCACCACCAGCAGAAGCAACACGCCCCACACCAGGGAATTGAGTAATGAACTTTGGGCCCAGGTTTCGCTATTGTCGATGGCCGCTTGTCGCCAGTCTCCCGCCAGCTGCATCAATCCCTGCGGTTGCATATCCGCCAGCGCTTTATTGAGGATATTAATCGGCTGGCTGGTGTCGGTCTGCGCGGCAATAACCACATCAATGGGAGGCACGGGTACCGTCACTGCCAGATGAAAACGGGTGGGATGGTGGCGCGTCACCAGATAGTTGGCGATAAACTGCGGCGCAATTACCCCGCGCACATCGCCTTTTTTGAGCCGTGCGAGCGCGTCGTCCATGTCCGTCAACGACACCAGCTTGATCGTGGGATACCAGGTTTCCAGCCATGGGAGCAGCGGGTCGTCGGCCATAATTGCCAGCTTTTCGCCCTTCAGCTGGGAAAAATCGTCCGGTCGTTTGATCTCCTGATCCATCACCACCACAGTGGGCGTAGTAAGCAACGGCGGGGTCATCGCCACGGAGGCGGCTGTTTTTTGCGATACGTCAGCCAGTTGTCTGAGCACCAGCGCATCCGGGTTGTCCCGCTTTAGCGCGTTAAGTTCGGCGTCGCTATTAGCGGTCAATATTGTGAAGTGAATATCATACTGCTCGCTGAACTGGTTGAGCAGGTCAACCACCAGACCCGCTGGCGATCCCTCCTCCAGAAACGACAGCGGACGCTGGCGGCTGTCCAGGATCACCTGAATCTGGCTGTGCTCCCGCAGCCAGTTCTCTTCCTCCTGATCCAGCGCCAGCGGATTGGTGGTGATCACGAAGCTCCGGTTAAGCCCCCAACTGGTGGTGATACGCAAACGGCTGGCTAACGGGATATGTTTAAACACCGTGTCGATGGCTTCCGCCAGCTGCGGCAACTGGCGATCCACACCAAAGCTCATGTTCAGATTGGGCAGCGCCGGACTGTAACGCCAGCGTAGCCCCTGAGCCTGATGATACTGGGTGAAGTACTCCGCGCTGGCCCGGTTAATCCACAGCGCGTCTATCTGCTTAAACGCCAGCGCGCTGACGGCCGAAGGATACCAGGACTGGAAGCGGAGCGTGCTGCCGGGATAGTAACGCCGCAGGGCCGGACTGGCGTTGGTATCAGCCATCAGACCTAACGTTTTTGGGCTCTCTTCGGGCGCGTCGTCGGCCCGCTCGCGGGAGGTCATTAAGACCGCCTTATCCAGCAGCCATGGCGGTGTGGTCACCAGATCGGGGTTTGGCCACAGCTCCGGGTTCCACATCGCCACCATCTGAATTTCATGGCGACGCAGCGCCTGGAACGCATCACGACTCTGGCTGTAATAGTGGAGTTTAACGTTGATCTTCAGGCTATCTTCCAGCAGCGCCAGATAATCGGCCGCAATCCCGTTGAAAATCCCGTGCCCCATCCCTTCGCTGAGAGGCGGATGCGGCTGCCCCCAGACGCCCACATGAAGCGTCTGATTGTTATTCAGCCATTGCTGAACATCATCGCTGAACTGGACATGCGGCGCATTGACCTGTACGCGGCGCTGCAGGGTCAGTTCCTGGGCCTGAATCTGCCCGATACTGCAAAGCAGCAAAAAAAGGCTAATTAACCGGGCAGTGATAAAACGCATCGTTTGAGTCGTTCCCTGAAAGATGAGAGCTGGAAATAGGCAGACGGGTGCAGCCTTAATTTTAGCAACCGCGCGTCGTTCTGCATTGTCTGGATACCCGTCATAATGTGCGGGAATTTTAGCAATAGGCGGGTCAGCCCGGACTAAGGTCGGTCTTGTTTTTAAAAAATTAACGCCCGGGCCCGAATATAAGACCGGACTTGTTGCGAGTCTGTTTTCCCCCGGTAAAAATGCCCGGGAGTTGCTATATATAAACAGGTTAATCCGTGATGAGTAAAATGATAGATGACCGCAGCAATAATAACGCTGACGCCAGAACGGATGAGGCAATTAACGGTCAATTTCCGGCGCTGGTGGAGATCACGCCCGGAGATATTCTGATCCAGGGAGAGGAGAACCTTTTTCCTGACCACAGCAGTAAGCAACTGCTGATCAAAGGAACACCGGAGGAGCAGTTCAATCTTTCCGACCTGTTACCGGCAGATGCCGACCCAGGAGAGTGGATGAAAGCGAGAGGCTCCGTCACCCTGGACGGCGTGCAGTATGAGGTTTATCACCATCCGGGGACGGAAACAGAGCTGCTGGTACAGACAGGGGTGCAGGTCACGCAGCTCGCGTAATCGTCATCCAAAGGTAAACCCACAACATAATTGAAGGATTTATGATGAGGCGTTCAATTCTGGCTCTGACTCTTGCAACACCCATTTCCTTTTCTGCCCTCGCAGATTCCGGAGAGGCTCTGTTTACCCCGGAAAAAGTCAGCAGTGAAATAGGTCTGGGCAGCCTGAGCGGCAAGACAAAAGAACGGGTTTACGAGCCGGACTCCGGCGGCCATAAAAACAGCCAGCTCAACTGGAAATACAATAATGCGGCCATAATTAAAGGCTCCATTGACTGGGATCTTCTGCCATGGGTATCGCTCGGCGCTTCAGGCTGGACTACCCTCGCCAGCCGCGGCGGTTATATGGATGATACGGACTGGCAGGACCTCGATCAGGATGCCTGGACCGATCAGAGTAAACACCCTGACACCCGCCTGAACTACGCAAACGAATTTGATGTAAATATCAAGGGATGGCTGCTAAACGAACCCGCTTATCGGATCGGGGTGATGGCCGGATATCAGGAGAGCCGCTATAGCTTTAAGGCCTCCGGTGGTTCCTACCACTATACCGATGAGGATACGGGATTACCTGACATCGGTGATTTTCCGGCCGGGGTGACCGTCATCGGTTACAAACAGCGTTATAAAATGCCGTACATTGGCCTTGTCGGTCATTACCGTTACGAACGTTTTGAGTTTGGTGGCAGCTTTAAATACAGCGGGTGGGTACGCTCGTCAGATAATGATGAACATTATCTGACCGATACCACCTTCAGATCGAAGGTTAAAAACCAGAACTATTACTCAATTGCCGGGAACGCCGGTTATTACGTGACGCCCAATGCCAAAGTCTACATTGAGGGAACCTGGAACCGCACCACCAACAAAAAAGGCAGCTTGTCCGCCTATGATTACAGCACCGGCGAAACACAGCGTGCAGACAATAGCAGTGGTATTGAAAACTGGAATGTCATGACCACCGTCGGCCTGAAGTACCTTTTCTAACCACACCGTGCCGGGCGCGTTACCCGGCTCAGACGCCATTATCCCGGATAACCTCAACCTGCACCTCGCCTGCGCGAAAACCGTCGGCGAGGAAGAATGGGATGGGCAATCGCCATTGTCCATCACGCACCACCGCCGTATAGCGATAGCGCTCTCCCTTAATGCGTAATGCGACAGCCTGCTTTTCACCGCCGGCTTTCTCGCTCGGCCCCGCCAGTACGGTAAACCCGGCGTTGCTGCCCACGTGGAAGTGCTCAGTCTGCCAGCGAACAGGCGGATGTGCAGGCCAGGGTTGAGCATGGTGAAACGCGAAGATCTCATCATGATTCAGAATGCTCTGCCGCACCGTGGGCCAGAGCGCCACCTTGAGGAAATACTGGTCGGTGAAACGGGCGCTCCCCCGGTAGTTCGCCACAAACTGACGCATCATGCCTTCCACGTTCGGGATCGTGCCGCCACAGCCGCCCCACATCCCGGCCAGCAACAGTTCGGTATGGGTGAAGTAGTCGCGCATATGGTGGAAATAAAACGGCGAGCGCAGCCAGGCTTCCACGCAAACCTGCTCCCGTTCAGAGAGCAGGGAGTCCGCGTCACGCACTAAAAAACGCTCGACCTGCGGGTCATCCATCACCAGAAAACGCCACAGCGTTGGGTAGATGTGCTTTTCCTGGCTCATATCCACCAGCGCGGCCCCCGCCTGCGTCAGCCGCTGCCAGACGTGCTGCGGCACGGAGTCATCCAGATACACGCGACAGCGCCAGGCCGGAAACAGCTCTGCGGCGGCCTCAATGTTTTTAATTAAGGTTTCGCAGTAGCGCGGCTGATCGCCGTACAAACTGAACGCGATGATGTTCTTTTCCGGGCAATCTACCCGGAAAGGTGGCGGTGGCGTCTGGGGCAGTGGCCAGACGGTACCCTGACGAAAACGCCGGTCAGAGAGGGTTAATGACTCCAGACCACAGGCGCGCATTTCATCCGTTTTGCCCATATGACCGCACAATTCCGCCAGGCCATCGAGCCAGGTTTCTGACGCTTCATGACGGCGCGGCGACTGATAAATTTTGCGATAGACCTTATACGCCTTCTCATGTTTCCCCTCACGCATCAGGCTCAGGGCGTAATCGCTCTGCACCGACATATTATGCGGCAGAACAGCCAGCGCTTTTTCGCAGCAGCGGGACGCCGTTGCATAGTCCGCCACGGCCATTGCATGACGGTACTGTTCCGCCAGCGCAGTAAATGTCTGACGCATTGCTTCGTGTTTTGCAGCAGAGGAATGAGGATGAAAGGATCGGCGCATCGTCCAGGCTCAATAATTTAATAAACGTGCGTATTATTTTCCCGGTCGCCGGTCACGTTAGCGACAAGACCGGTCTTGATGTGCCCGGCAATCCGTAATGGCGTAACATGTAAGGAGCAAAAAGCAGGCAGAAATGCGGGCTTATATTAGTATTGAGAGGATCGCGTAGAAATAATACTGTTCCTGACCTGACATTGCGCTTTTCGTTATTAACGACTACCAGAATAATAACCAAGCCTTGTCTTATAACAATACATTTACCGTTTAATCAGAATATCACTATCAGTATCTTATTCTCAGGAGCGTTATAAAAGTTATGCGCCACTACCTTTGCCGTTTTTTGCTTCTGGTTTTATTTTTATTCGTGATGCCCGCGGCACACAGCGAAGAATATAAGATTCTGATGCGCACCCCGATTGAGGGCATGAATCGTCTGCCGCTTACCGAAGAGCAGGCAACGCTGCTAAAGCATGTACAACATTTGACGGTGGGCATCACACGCTATGACGCGCCCCCTTTCGGTATGCGCAATATGCGCCATGAATATGAGGGGCTGAGCGCCGACTATCTCGGCCTGGTGTCCTGGCAGCTTAATCTGCCGGTGCAGGTTAAAATGTACGACTCGCAGGAAGAGCTGTGGCAGGCGCTGGCGCGCGGTGATATCGATCTTATCCCCTCGGTCTCCGCCTTTGACGCCAACGACGCCTTTGTCTTCTCAACGCCCTATGCCAGCGATAAACCGGTGCTGGGGGCGAACGACCGGGATACCCAGCCTCTCGCCGACGATCTGGCGAATACCGACGTCGCGATGGTCCGGGACTACCTGCCTCTGGCACAGGTGAAAGCGGCCTATCCCAACGCGCGCTTTCGCCTGTTTGACAGCTATCAGGAAGCGCTGAGCGCCGTGGCCTTTGGGCATTCACGCGCCTATCTGGGAAACAGCTATTCGCTGAGCCGAAACTATTTAAACAATATTCATATCGAGCGCTTCTCGCGGCTGCCCAACCGTGAGGTGGGGTTCGCCCTGAGCCAGAATAACCCGCAGCTCAACCAGTTGATTAACGCCACCATCCGCGCGGTACCCGAAGAGGAAAAGCTGGATCTCTATCGCCGCTGGCAGCCCGATCGGGTCGATATTGCGCAGGGAACCAAGTCGCTGGTCTTTACCGACCAGGAGAAAGCGTGGATCGCCCACCATCCGGTGGTGAACGTACTCATCTACAGCCAGGATAATGCCGCGCCGGTCTCCTTTATCGACAACAAGGGGATGCTGCGCGGGGTGGTGGCGGATCTCTTCTCCGTGGTGTCGCTGCGCACCGGCTTGCGCTTTAGCTTTGAGACCGGCAATACCACCGATGATTTGATAGCCCAGGTCAACCACGGGCAGGCTGACATGCTCGCGTCAGTGACGCCGAGCGAGGCGCGCAAGGGTCAGCTCCTCTTCACGCGGCCCTACTTACGCAGCGCGTTTGCCCTTGCGACATCCACCTCACGTAACGACATTAACACGCTGGCCGACCTGCGCGGCAAACGCCTGGCGCTGGTGAAAAACATCGGCGTGGAACAACAGGTGCGCGAGCGATACCCGGAGATCAAGATTGTCCACGTGGGCAATGAATCGCAGCTGCTCGCCAGCATCACCAACGGCGATGCCGACGCGGCAATCGGCATTCTGGTGATGACGGATTACCAGATCTACACCAACTTTCAGGATAAGCTGAAGGTGGTTTCGATTGTTGGCGACTCCCCCGCCTGGATCTCCTTTGGCGTTGGCCTGGCAAGCCCTGAGCTGCAAAGCATTCTGGATAAAGTCCTGCTGAGTATCTCACCCATTGAGATGGAAAATCTGGCAAACCGCTGGCGGCCCAATGAGCTGGTGGTGGTCGACAGCTTCTGGTATCGCTATCGCGAAGTGCTGATTGCCACGGGTGTCTTCAGCGCCGTTCTGGTGCTGTTAGCGCTGGGATGGGCGCTCTATTTACGTCGACAGATTGTGCGCAAAGCAGCGCTGCGCAGGCAACTGAACGAGCAACTCACCCAGCTGCGCGAGATGCTCACCGAACGTGAGTCGTTGCTGGCGGAGCTGAGCGAGGCGAAAGATCGCGCCGAAGACTCTAACCGGGCAAAATCGGTGTTCCTGTCAACCATGAGCCATGAGATCCGCACCCCGATGAACGCCATTATCGGCATGCTGGACATCGTCCTGAAAAAAGGGCGCAAGGGCGAGCACGATCTTCAGGCGCTGGAAGTCGCCTACGACTCGGCAGAGGGTCTGGTGGGGTTGATTGGCGATATCCTGGATATCTCCCGTATCGAGGGCGGGCATCTCGATTTCAACCCGGAACCCGTGCAGTTTGGCAAACTCATCGACAACATGATGCGGGTGTTCCAGGGGGTGGCGATTGAAAAGAATATCCAGTTGAATAAAGTCTTCCCGACGGACGCGCTGTACGAGGTCTACGCCGACCCGCTGCGTATTAAGCAGGTGCTCTCCAACCTGCTGAGCAACGCCATTAAATTTACCGACCGCGGCAGCGTGACCCTGACTTTATCGCAACGCGAGGAGCCCGGCACCGATAACGTGATGTTTGTTATCGAGGTGCAGGACAGCGGTGTGGGTATTGATGCCAGCCAGCAGGCCGCGCTCTTTAAGCCGTTCAGCCAGGCGGACAATCGTCGGGCGGGCACCGGCCTTGGGCTATATATCAGCCGAACCATCTGTGAAAGCATGAATGGCACGCTCACGCTGGCCAGCGAAAAGCATGTTGGCACCACCGTCAGGGCCACCTTCTCCCTGCCTAAAGTCACCCGTGCCGTTACGCCGCCTGCCCGGCGTGATGAGGAAGAGGAAACGTTACCGGCGCTTAACGTGCTGGTGGTGGATGACAATCCCGCAAACCGGATCCTGCTGGCCAAACAGCTTGCCTGGCTGGGGCAGCACGCGCATCTGGCTTCCGGTGGCGATGAGGCACTTAAAATCTGGACCGACACCGCGTTTGATGTGGTGATCACCGACTGCAATATGCCGGGCATCAACGGTTATCAGCTAACGGGAATGATGCGTAACGCTGAGCGTGAGCAGGGTCGGGCACCGACATGGATTATTGGTTTTACCGCCAATGCGATGCATGAGATTAAGGAACGGTGTGTGCAGGCGGGCATGAACGATTGTCTGTTTAAGCCGTGCTCGATTAGCGACCTGGCGACGGCGCTGCGTAACAGTACTTCTTGCCGGGTGGCGCTGCGCTGACCCGGCCTACAATCGACAATAATATCAATTAATTGCACGATTTATTGTAGGCCCGTGCAAGCGTAGCGCCGCCGGGCAATACTCACAGCAGTTGGTCGTGCCAGAGGAACAGCTCCGGGTCGGTCTTCACGCCCAGCTTTTTCATTGCGGATTTCTTCTGGCCGCTAACCGTTTTACGGCTCCGGCTGAACTTCTCAGAAATTTGCAGCACCGACATACCGGAAAGGAAAAGGCGTAACACCTCCAGTTCCCGCGCAGAGAGCTGATCCAGACGGCCAATGCCGTCAATAACATGCTGCTCATCTTCAGCGTCACCGGGTGCAGACGGCTCGGAGATAAGATAAAACTCCTTCTCCATGCTTTCGGAAAGGCAGATATGCCCTGCCGCCACGCGGCGCACCGCCTCCACCACTTCCGAGGCATCACGACTTTTACCGATATGCCCGCGCACACCGGCCTTCAGGGCCATACGGACAATGGCGGTATTTTCCAGCGTCGATGAGATCAAAATTTTCAGCCAGGGAAAATTGCTCATCAGCTGCTTAATCATCGGTAATCCGTCGATGTCTTCATCCCCGAGTAAATAGTCGAGGATCAGCACATCAATCCGGTTGGTACGTAAAAAATTAATCAGGTCGATACGGCTGGCAAAACTGCCCTTCAGTTCGAAATCCGGCTCCTGGCTGAAAATAATCTCCAGCCCTTTGCGGACAATCGGATGATCGTCGAGTAAGGCGATATAAATTTTCTTTCCTGAATAGTGATTCATCTGCACTCTCTTTCTGTGCCTGCTGTGTGGATCATTATAAAAATGGCTGATTAGGGCTTTCTCAGCCACTGCAATAATGTTCCCGCACTGGCATAACTACGAAAAATAGCAGCGTAAGCGTCAAAGCGGTTGGTCGCTTCCGCAACCTGGTTACCGTAATAATCACTTTCTGCACTCAGCACATCCAGCAGGGTTCGTCTGCCAAGGTGGTACCACTGATCGAAGAAATCATGGCGAATGCGATCGGATTCAAACGCTAAGTCATGATACAACTCAGCACGCTCCAGCATGCTGCGGGCATCCTGATCGGCCGCCCGTACGCGGTTATCCAGATCGCGTAACTGTTTTTCAATGGTTTCTCTGCTGGCGTCCGCACGACGCGCGGCAGAGAGTGCAGCGGCTCGCTGAGAACCGCCGCGGAAAATCGGCCAGCTCACGTTCACGCCCGTCTCCCAGGACTGTTCACGTCCGAGCTCGTCGCGCCCGGTGCTTTTACCCACATTCCAGGTCACCGTCGGGTAAGAGGCAGAGCGCGCGGCATCCGCATCCGCCAGCGCCGACGCGGTCTCCGCCTGAGCCTGGCGAATCGTCGGATGCGTGTCGATGGCTGAAAGCTGTGTCGTCAGTTCACCCGGTTTCAGGTTCCAGGTCGTCGCCGCAGGCAGGGGCACTTTTTTGTCCCCCAGCAGGCGGTTAAGGGTAATTTCAGTCTCACGCGCACGTGAGACGGCCGTGTCCAGCGACGATTGCGCCTGGAGCAGCCGCCCCCGGGCCTGAGTCAGCTCGCTGCGACGGCCCTGATCAACCTTCACAATCCCGTCCAGCATCTCAACCAGCTCGTTCATCCGCGCCACATACTTTTGGCTCAGACTGATAATCTGGCGCTGCTTGCTCAGTTCGACGAGCGCGCTGCTGACCTGCCAGGCGATATCTTCCGCCTGGGCATCGACGTTATTTTTCGCCGCGTCATGCAGGGCTTCACGGCTTTTAATGGTGTTACTGGTGCGGCCAAAATCGAGCAGTGTGGTCGCCATATTCACGGTGACCGCCGGTCGGCTGTCGCTGTAGCGACGCTCACCACCACCAAACTGATAACTTTTGGAACGGGTACCGACATCAATTTGCGGCCAGCGCTGACCTTTCGCTTCGTCAACATTCGCTTCTGCCGCTTCAGTATTATAATTCGCGCCACGCACTTCGGGGCTGATACTCAGCGCGGTATTCACCGCATCATTAAACAGGGCGCGAATTTCCCTTTCGCTGGGTACGTGGGCCGTATTATCACGTTTCGGCGCGGCGGCCACGTGTGTCACCGGCGCCTGCTCCACTAACGGCGCAGCGGGTGCGGGCGGTGTGGAGGCCATCACCATGCGAGATTTTACCACAGGGTCTACAGGCGCAAAGGCTAATAAGCCGTCACTGTTTGCTGCACTTTTAGCCGATGCCAGGCAAGCCGCGGCCGTCAACAGCGCCGCCAGACGGCGCTGCATAAAAATAGAGTTACTTTTCATATTAACGCTCGCGGAACGCTTCCTTCGCTTTGAAGATAGGTTTCAACAGGTAATCGAGAATGGTTTTTTCACCGGTGCGGATTTCAACCGTGGCAATCATGCCGGGAATAATCGGCAGGGATTTACCGCCCGCCGTCAGCGTGCTGCTGTCGGTCAGGACCATCACCCGGTAGTAGGTGTCGTCAGGGCGACCGGCGGCGGCTTTGGCGTCATCCTTCAGCGTGTCCGGGCTGACCAGAGACACGTGCCCTTTCAGGCCACCGTAGATGCCGAAATCGTAGGCGGTGATCTTCACCATCGCCGGTAATCCCGCATGCAGGAAAGCGACGTCTGACGGTTTGATTTTCCCTTCCACCAGCAGCTGGTCTTCCAGCGGCACGATTTCCATAATGTGTTCACCTGGCTGGATAACGCCGCCGATGGTGGTGACACGCACGTTTTTCACGGTACCTTTTACCAGCGCAGTGATGGTGGTTCGGCTCACCACGTCGGCACGCCCTGTCAGGCTCTCTTCGGCCTGCACCAGATCCAGCTCCTGGCGAATCAGCTCGGCGTTGGCATCCGCCTGATAGCGGTTGCGGCGCTCGACAATCTGCGATTGCAGGTCATTCGCCTGACGACGCATACGCAGCAGCTCCACTTCCGAGAGCAGGCCGCGCGCGGCCAGCGGCTCAGACATGGCAATTTCGTTTTGCGCCAGGCGGTAGCTTTTCTCGAGCGAAGCCACGCCCTCCTCCAGCGCCTGTTTGCGGCTGTTATAGGCGCGGGTTTCCAGGTCCACTTCGGAAGGGTACTGTTTCACCCGGTCGCTAAAGGTCAGCGGCAGGCCGTAGGCCTCTGCACGCAGGCGGTTAACGGTCGCTTCCAGCGCCACCACTTTACGCAGCGTCTCCTGATAGCTGGACTGGGCGCGAGTCGGGTCGATTTTCAGCAGTACCTGCCCCGGCTCGACAATGTCGCCCTCACGGACGTTCAGCTCTTCGAGAATACCGCCCTCCAGGCTCTGGATAATTTGCTCGCGGCTTTTCGAGACGATTTTCGCGTCGCCTTTGGTGATCTCTTCCACTTTGGCGAAATGCGCCCAGGTTAAAAACCCGGCGAACACCAGCAGAATCAGCCATAACACCAGGCGTGACTTTGGCGTGGTCTGCGAGAATAGCGCTTCCTGGATATCGCTCATCCAGGCGGCATCACGCGCGGACAATACCTTGTTATTGTTACGCTTTAAGAATTTCATGCGCTGGCCTCCACGGGCTGTTTTCCAGTAGCGGCTTTTGCAGGGGCACTGTCGTTTGCCGGTGTGCCGTTCAGTGCGGCCAACACCTGCTGTTTAGGACCATCGGCCACAATTTTGCCGTCATCAATAATCACCATGCGATCCACCAGCGCCAGCAGTGACGGGCGATGGGTCACCACCACCAGCGTGTGCCCGGCGGTCGCGACTTTCAGGTGTTGTAAGAACAGGGCTTCCGTCTGGGAGTCCATCGCACTGGTCGGTTCATCCAGCAGCAACAGATTCGGTCTCGCCAGCAGCGTACGGGCCAGTGACACCAGCTGACGCTGCCCACCGGAGAGACTGTTCCCCTGCTCGCCCACCGGCATGTGGATCCCGCGCGGATGACGCGCGGCAATCTGATCCAGCCCCGTGAGACGCAGCACGTGCAGGAATTCATCGGAGGAGGCGTTCTGACGGCCAATCATGATGTTTTCACGCAGGGTGCCGTAAAACAGACGCGCTTCCTGGCCGACAAAGCCCACGTTGTTACGCCAGTCGGAGGGCTCAATCTGGTTCACATCCAGACCACTGCTGAAGAGCTGCCCTTTCACCGGGGTATAGAGACGCGCAATGATGCGCAGCAGGGTCGATTTACCGCTGCCGATTTTGCCGACAATCGCCACGCGCTCGCCCGGTTTGATCGTCAGGTTGACCCCTTTGAGGATCTCCGGGTTCGGCTGCATCGGCGGTGCCGGATAGGAGAAGGTCACGCCTTTCAGCTCAATATCGCCATTCAGCTCAGGCTGTTTGATGTAATCAATGTCGCTGCTGCGATCGGTCGGGTGTTCCATCAGTCTGTTCAGCGAGCTCAGCGCAGCTTTCGCCTGCTGGTAACGCACCGCTAAACCAATCACCTGGCTTAATGGCGCGGTTACGCGACCCGCCAGCATCACGGTCCCGATCAGCGCACCCTGGGTCAGGTTACCGGCATCGATCAGGTATACGCCGGTGACAATCAGCATCACCGTCTGCAACTGCTGCAGAAAACTCACCGAGTTCATTGCCAGCGTCGAGTAATGTTTTGACGCCGCCGCGCTGGAAGATTGCATGGCGCTGAATTTCTGCCAGCGGCTCTGCATCCAGGATTCACCGCCAACCGATTTCAGGGTTTCCATGCCTTCAATGGATTCAATCAGCACGCCCTGCTTTAACGAGGCTTCCTGCAGGCTGGCTTTCATCACCTTCGCCAGCGGCCACTGGATAAGCAGGCTGACAATCAGGATCATCGGCAACATCAGCAGCGGAATAATGGCCAGCGAACCACCGATAGCAAAAATAATGCCGATAAACAGCAGCACGAACGGCAGATCGGCAATGGTCGCAAGGGTGGCGGAAGAGACGAAGTCACGCACGGATTCAAACTCGCGCAGCTGGTTGGCAAACGAGCCGGACGAGGCCGGTTTATGCTCCATTTTGACCGCCAGCGACTGACGAAACAGAACGCTGCCGACAATCAAATCCGCTTTCTTTCCGGCGGTATCAAGCAGATGCGCACGCACCGTACGGGTGATGGCTTCAAATACCATCGCCACCAGTACGCCAATTGCCAGCGACCAGAGCGTGGTAAAGGCCTGGTTAGGGATAACGCGGTCATACACGTTCATGGTAAAGAATACCGTGGCCAGCGCGAGCACGTTCACCAGCACCGACGCCAGCGCGGCGCTGCGGTAGTAGCTGCGATAGCGCCACAGGGTACTGAACAGCCAGTGACCTTTTGGTTGCGGCGGCGCGATATCGCTGACCCGGCTGTCAATGCGTGCTGTTGGTTTCGCCGCAATGGCATAACCGACATACAGCTCGCTCAGCGCCTCATGGTTCAGCTCAACCGGCTCGTCGCCCACGTCCGGCATGATCAGGGAGTAGAAGAGATCCCATTTATCGTCGGCATTTTTACGACGCTCGCGCGCAAGCAGCACCATGCCGCCCGCACCTTTGCGCAGCAGAATCATGGGGAAAACCTGCTCGGGCAGTTCAGCGCTGTTACGCTTGATGAGCCCCCCGGTGATACCGGCGTTTTTGAGCGCATCAAGCGCTAAAGAGGGTGTGAGAGTTTGTTCAACAGGCAGACCAGCCAGCAAGACATCGTCGCTCTTACCCAGACCATAATGATCGGACAGCCAGGCAATGCTTCTGAGCAGAGTGTCGTCATTAAGTCGGGTATCACGGGCGATAGTGTGCAGCTGTTCCTCCTGGGTATTGGCCATTGAGGATTCCATATTTCGCGTGTTCCTGGTTGTTAAAAGACAGTTAAATCAAAAAGATAAAATGACTTTTTGAGATGAATTAGGAATATTCTGTCACGCGGAATGGTCTTGCCTTAATGAGACCTGTCTCAATGGAACTGGTTATTTTTTGTCACGAAACAGGTTTTAGAGAGGAAACAGGGGGAAAAGATGGTGCCCTCCCGTTACGGGAAGGCAGGGTTTAGCGATTATTTCTGCGCAGGAGCAGTCACGTTCTGATCGCCGCTTACGCGTACCACAACACGGCGGTTAGGCGACAGACAGGAGATCAACGCGCTCTTGTTCGAGGCGTCACAGTCATTGACTACAGGTTCATTGCTACCCACGCTGGTCGCCGTCATCAGGCGTGCCGGAAGACCGTTTTCAGCCAGCATGGTGCGGACAGTCTGCGCACGCTTCAGGCCAAGAGCATAGTTGCTGCGATCGCTGCCAATGGCATCCGTGTGGCCGATCACCTGGATCTGCTTCAGTTCAACGTTTTCACGTTTGATCGTCGCCACCAGATCTTTTACGGCCTGGCGACCCTGAGCGGAAACGCCCTTCTCATTTCCCTTACCGAAGCGGAACATCACATCGCCCGAGAGGGTGTAATCTTTGTACTGTGGCGCAAGGTTCTTACAGGCCTCTACGCTTGAGGCACGGGACAGCACGTGTGTCTGCTCACGCAGTCCAGCAAGATCCTTTTCCGCCTGCTCGCGCGTACGCGCTTCCGGTACCGCATTCATGGTGGAGTTGACGCGCACGAAGTAGGTCTGGCCGCCGCTCATCTCGACGTTGTAGCCCTGCTCTTTGCCGCGATACTGCGGTGCATCATTCTGGTACGCGCCCAGATTATGCTTGCCCGGCGCCAGACAGAAAACGGTATAGCCGCCCGGCAGCAGTGCGTCGTGGAATTCGTTATCGACATAAATATGCGCCGCGCCACCTGCGGTGTTGCTGGCATCACGGTAGTAAACCACCTGCGTCTGCGTCTGGCCGACGGGAGCGACAGGCTGATAGGTCTTACCAAAATTCTCCGCCGCCAGCGCCGGGTGGATAACAAATGCGGAGGTAGTAAACAGCGCCGCGAATAAAGAGGTCTTGAAAAAAGTCATAAATCCTCCACAGGCCCCCTCCCGGGGGCCTGGAAAAGTTTAAGTTAGTGATTATTCACGTTGACGGTGACGCCGTTCTGCACCAACAGTTCAACATCAAGGTTTTCCACCTGGTAAACCTGATATTCCACGCCGGAAACCTTAACGTTACCTGCATTGGTCCAGTTACCCGGATCGCTGTTGTCTGGCAGCAGATCGCTCAGGTTCACAACATCACCTTTGTTACCCTGAACCATCATCTGTTTGTTGCCATCGGCGATAAACAGATCTTTCTCCGCGTGGGTCAGCACGTCGTTCAGACTGATATTCAGCTTGTCCTGCTTGCTGTTGGTCAGATCAATGGTCTTGTGCTGGAGGTTATCCAGATTGATCTCGTGACCGTTCAGCGTGCTTACCACACTGGCGTTGTCGTCATGCTGCTCTTCCGTGTTCATCAGCATAGACACAGAACGCCCGGCCGAACGGCTGGCAACCTGCGTGCCCCATGTGAGGTTATCTAAACCTAAACCACTCGTATCATTGCTATAAATATGTACCTTGGCGATCGTTTCTCCCGCAGGTGCGGCGAAATTGAAATTCACATAGTCAGTAGAACTTCGACCTACTCCGCTTAATGAACCAATCTCCTTCCCGGCGGCGTTATAGAACTTCACATAAGCGGTTGTACCAAGACCACCACCATATCCACCCCATCCCATTAACTGGAAGCTAATATTATTGGTTTCACCTACTGTAAAGGTGGTTCCCTTGGTTCCCTGTTCAATATACAAGAACGGGTTACTGTAATAAGCGCCACTTACCGTTGTTGATACACTGGCACTTCCTGACAACAACGTGAACCCTGAACTGGTTGGTTTTCCAATCGTCAGATAGGTATTCGCCAGTGCGTTAAAGTTTTCTGAACCGCTCGTCGTCGGCGCAATAACTGTTAAAGTGCGAGACCCACCCGCACTCCTGTTCCCCGCCTGGTCAATGGAGAAGATGCTGAAGGTATGGTTACCCAGCGGCAATGCAGGTGGCGTAAAGCTCCAGTTACCATTGGTAGCGACTGTGCTGTACGTTGCACCATTCACGGCGATATAGACCGTACTGCCTGCCTCCGCCGTACCGTTCAACGTTGGCGTGCTGTCATCGGTTTTACCGAAGTTAGCAACATTACCTGTTTCATTACCGACGTTATCCGTCACGCTGGTAATGGTCGGTGCGGCGTTAACCGTATCAACTACAACATAGTGCTGGTTACCCAGAGCGCTCTTGTTGCCCGCCTGGTCAGTCTGATTGGCACGGAAGTACCAGGTGCCATCCTGCAATGCCTTCGGAATTTCCAGGCTCCAGGTACCGTCCGCTTTGGCGGTGGTGGTATACACGAGGTTGTTATTACTCCACCCCTGATTACCCAGCGCCAGAACGATTTCGATCTTCGCGCCCGCTTCCGCACCGTTACCGGCAATAGTCGGACGGTTGTCGTTGGTACGCTCTCCGTCAACCAGGTTACCGACTTTTCCGCCCGTCACGTTATCAGAGATAACCGTTACGTTCGGCGCGGCAGCCACGGTATCGACAACAACATAGTGCTGGTTCCCCAGAGCGCTCTTGTTGCCCGCCAGGTCAGTCTGATTAGCACGGAAGTACCAGGTGCCATCCTGCAATGCCTTCGGAATTTCAAGGCTCCAGGTACCATCGGCTTTGGCCGTGGTGGTGTAGACGAGGTTTGTACCGCTCGTCCATCCCTGGTTACCCAGCGCCAGCACGATCTCAATCTTCGCACCCGCTTCGGCACCATTACCGGTAATGGTCGGACGGTTGTCGTTAGTACGATCTCCGTCAACCAGGTTACCGACTTTACCGCCCACTACGTTATCAGAGATAACCGTTACGTTCGGTGCAGCCACTACGGTATCCACGGTAATCGCGAAGTTAGTAGAGTTCACCGAACGGTTCCCGGCTTTATCAACAGAGTAAGCCTGGAAGTTATACGTCTGGTTATAGTTGGTGGTCAGCGGGAAAGACCATTGTCCATTTGCACCCGCCGTGGTTGAACCATGCACCCCACCGTTTGCCGGGTTGATGATATACACCACGCTGCCCGCTTCCGCCGTGCCGCGTAAATCCAGCGTTCTGTCGTTGGTTACGCCACCGTTACCCACCAGACCGTTATACACACCGCCCTGAACGTCATCCCAGGAGCCGGTAATGACAGGTGCGTTATTGACCGTATCAACCGTAATCGAGAACTTCGCAGAGTCCACTGAACGGTTGCCCGCCGGATCGACAGAGTACGCATGGAAGTCGTACTGCTGGTTGTAGTTAGTCGTGACAGGGAATGCCCAGTTACCTTTCGCATCCGCCGTCACGGAACCCGCAACAGTGCCATAGTTATCGATCACAATGTAAACAACACTATTTGCTTCCGCCGTTCCACGTAAATCCAGCGTGTTGTCGTTGGTGACACCACCATTACCCACCAGACCGTTATACACACCGCCCTGGACATCATCCCAGGAGCCGGTAATAACCGGCGCGTTTGGCGCTTCGGTATCAATGGTCAGGTTCCACGCAGCCGTTGGCGCGCTCTTCACGCCGGTCGGGCTCTGGAATACCGCGGTCAGAGACAGCTCAGACCCGTTGTTCTGCTGTGGCAGCGTATAGTTCCAGGTATTCGCTGGCCCTACGGTGACGGAGTCAAGCAGTCGGGTACCGTCGTAAATAAAGACCACATCACCTGCCACACCTTTACCGTACAGGGTCGGCGTGGTGTCATCGGTCACGGCCGGGTTCGCGAGATCGCCCTGAATCGTCCCCACGTCATCCGCAACGCGGTCCAGAGAACCTGTCGGTACACGCGTATCCAGCGTCAGTTCAAACGGTGCGGTTTGTGCACTCTCACCTGCGCCTGCGTCTTCGCTGGCGGTGATCTTATAGGTTGCATCCGCCGTCAGTGCCGGGCTGAGGGTGTACTGCCATGCACCGGTTACGGCGTCAGCACGTACGCTGTCGATGTATTTGCCATCAACATACACGTTCACCAGGGCACCCGCCGTCGCACGGCCTACCACGGTTGGAGTCGTGTCATCAGTGTGGCTACCGCTGCCCAGATTGCCGGTGATGTCACCCTGATCGTCCACAACGTGGCTGATGGAAACGCCGTTGTGGCTGGTGTCCACGATAAAGTGGATAGGGTCAGAAACCGGACCCACATTACCGGCTTTGTCTTCGATAGAGACTTTCCAGGTATAGTCGCCATCCGCCAGCGCAGGTGCCGGGGTGTAGCTCCAGTTACCTTTCTCGTCTACCGGTACGCGAACGGTAGTACCGTTACCCAGATCGATAATCGCGGTACCGTTCGCTTCACCCTTACCACGGTAGGTTGGGGTGTTGTCATCGGTGGTGCCGTCATTGGCGATGAGACCCGGCGTGCCGAAGTCGTCCCACAGCTCAATGTCCGTAGGTGCCAGCGGATCAACGGAATCGACAATAATCACCCACTCGCCGGTTTCCGGACCGCGGTTACCGGTTCTGTCTTCGGCCACGGCACGGAAGCGGTGCTCGCCCTGCGGCAGATCAGAATCAAAGTCAATGGTCCAGCGGCCAGCTGTTACCACGGCACTGCCGATCGGATCCGGGTTAGTACCATCGTACAAATAGACCGTGGTGCCATCCTGTGCAGTACCGGTAATGGTCGGGCGTGGGTCGTTGGTGATGCCGCCGTTCTGTACCGTACCCACGTGTGCGTCAACGTCGTCAATCACGTCGGTGATGGCTGGCGCGGTTGGAATACCGCCCGCCAGCAGGTCGAATGAGAAGGCATCAGACGGCTCGGAACGCAGCCCCGCTTTGTCCTGTGCCACAACGGTGACATCGTAATGGCCGTTAGCCATGCCCAGTGCTGGCGTCCAGGTCCAGATCCCGGTTGAGGCGTCAGCGGTCACAGAGTCAACGGCTTTCCCGTTCACAATGATAAACACCAGGCTGCCCTTCTCGGCCGTACCGGTAAAGTCTGGGGTGCTGTCGTCCGTAATACCACCGTTAGCGATATTGCCGGTCTGCTGACCTGCGTCATCATAAACGGTATCGATCGTCGGTTTTGCCGGCGGCTGCGTGTCGACGATAAAGTCGATCGGATCGGACGGCTCGCTGGCGTTGCCCGCAGGATCAGTGATCACCACGACCGCTTCATGTTCGCCTTCCGGCAGCGGTTTCTCCGGGGTCACTTCCCATTTACCGTCGTCACCGACAATCGCGGTCCCCACGACTTCGTCGTCAACAATCAGTTCAACGGTATCGCCAGGCACGGCGCCTTCGCCGCTGAATACCGGCTGCGTGTCATCCGTGGTGTCACCGTTGTGAATAGGGCCGACATCCGGACCCTGGTCGTCCTCGACGTCGCCAATAATCGGTTTGTTTGGTGCTTCAGTATCGATCACCAGCTTCCACGGTGCAGTCGGTGCGCTTTCCACCCCTGTCGGGCCACGGAAGACCACGCTCACGTCCAGCGAAGTGCCGTTCGTCTGCTCAGGCAGGGTGTATTCCCAGCTGCCGTCAGGGCGAACAGTGACTGAATCAATGATGTCGCTGCCGTTGCGCACGAACACGATATCCCCCGGACGGCCGGTACCGTGCAGGGTTGGGGTGGTGTCATCGGTCACGCCCGGGTTGGCCACATCACCCTTATAACGGCCTTCGTTGTCTTCAATACGATCGAAGGTGCCGGTCGGCACAACGGTATCTACCGTCAACAGGAACGGACGCGTCGGCGCAGGGATTTCGCCCGGGCCACTATACTCGCCCGCGGTGATTTCGTAGGTTTTACCCGATTCCAGCGCCGGGTTGATCTCAATCGCCCACTCGCCGGTGACCGGATCAGCGGTCATCGAGCCAACAGGTTCGCCATCAACGTACAGGGTCACCAGGGAGCCCGGCGTCGCCGTCCCCACGATAACCGGGTTAACGTCATCCGTGCTGCTGCCGCTTGCCAGCGGGTTGGTCAGCGTACCGGTGTTATCTTCAGCGTGGCTGATGGACACCGCATTACCTACCGTATCGATGGTGAAGCTGATTGGCGGGGTAGACGGACCGCGGTTGCCCTGCGCGTCTTCCAGTGCCACAGACCAGGTATAAGACCCGTCCGCCAGCGCAGGCGCAGGGGTCCAGCTCCAGATACCTTCTGAACTGACCGGTACGCGAACGCTCTGACCGCCACCGAGGTCGATCACCGCCGTCATGCCCGCCTCACCCTTACCGCTAAAGGTTGGGGTGTTATCTTCGCTCGGATCGCCGTTGTGAATTTCACGCGGGAACTGGTAGTCATTCCACAGTAAAACGTCTGTCGGCAGCGGTGGTAAGGTCGCCATTGCGGCAATATTTTCGGTATTGTTGTTAGAAGTAATGGTCTTTTTCATACAATTTTCCAAATGAATTCTGTTTATGTTCTGGTCTAAAACTTTGCGGAGGCTCCGGTGCAGGAGCCTCACTTTCCTGGCATCAATTAATGGTTCTGTAGCGTGACCGTAACTCCCATCTGAACGAGGATCTCGGTATTCAGGCTATCCATCTGATAAGACTGATACTCCACTTCCCCAACATTCACCGTCCCGCCATCGGTCCAGTTACCCGGGTCCATACCGTTCGGCAGCAGGTCGCTCAGATTCACCGTGTCACCCGCGTCGCCCTTCACCATCATTTGGTTGAAGTCGTTGTCGTGGAACAGGTTCTGCGTGGCGTTTTCCAGCACATCCCCCGCACTCAGCGTCAGGGTGTTATTGCCTGTTCCCGTAATGTCGAACACTTCCACTGACTGGACAGGGTGGGTCAGCGCGCTCAGGTCGAGGTGCTGATCTGCCCCCAGCAGCTTCAGCGTGTCGGTGCCTTCTCCACCCTGAATCACCGCACCGGTCAGGCTGGCTACGTCCGCAACCTGATACAGGTTGTCCGCTGCGTCCCCGTACCAGATATCGCCCTGGTTATCCGCCAGGAATTCACCCGGGGTGACGGTTTTCGCTGTACCGCTCACCACCAGGTTATCGATGCTGAAACCAAACCCGGTGCTAGTTGGTTGCTCCTCATGATGGATCTCCATCCGGTAAACCGGCGTATCGTCCGGGCTGGTAAACGACACCGGGACGTTACGGTTAGGGAGGAAAGCGCTCACCGGCTGCGAACCAATCTCATTGCCGTTGACGTCGTAGAACGTCACCACCGTCGAGGGGCCGGCAAAGCGCGGGTTGAAAACGAAATCAATCGTTTTGGCGCCATACTGGAAGTCAACAAACATGCTGGCTGCCATTCCGGTATCTGTGGACGTGCTGTACAGATACAGGCTGTTGGTGCTGCCCGTGCCAATGACCTGTTTATCGAACTCATAATCCGCCGTGCCGGTATCTGGTGTGTGGGAGAAACGCATCCCGTGCACCCACGCCCCCGCGTTAATGTCCGCAAACTCCGTGTCGTCTTCGAAGCTGTTGGTACTGGTGAACGCGCTGGTGCGGTAGCTGGAGCTGTTACCCGCCGCGTCAACAATCGCCGCGCCCACCGGAATATCGGTGTAGCCGCCCGCAGGCATGGTCAGGGTCACGTTACCGTTAGCAATGTCTGCCGCCGTCAGCGTATGGGTGACGGTAACGTTGCCGCTTTTCACCAGCACGGTGTCGCCCTCGACAATCCCGCTGCCCGGCAGCGTCACCGTCACGTCGTTGCCACTGCGCACCACGTCGGTCGGTGCATCCGGTGCCACCTGATCCAGCACCACTTTCTGCGAGGATTCGGTGTAGTTCCCGGCGATATCGACCACGCGCGTCAGGACAGTCCAGTCAGCACTGTGTCCCTGTCCGTCAACAAACGCCCATTTGTCGCCGTCGACCATCGCTTCAAGCCAGGTGTTCCCCCCGTCAGTGGAGACCAGTACTTTCCCGCCCGCTTCCAGAGGAGCCGAGAGATGACCGCTGACCAGGCTACCTGCCTGACCACTGTTAGTGATGAAGTCGCTGCCGCTGACACCGGAGTCCTGGGTCATCGCATCCACTACCGCGCTGCTTGTCGGCGCGTCGGTATCAATGGTGATTTTCCACTCCGCGGACGGGGCGCTTCTCACGCCGGTCGGGCTCTGGAACACCGTCTTCAGGGCCAGTTCCGTGCCGTTGTTCTGTGCAGGCAGCGTAAAGTTCCAGGTGTTGCCCGGCCCTACGGTCACGGTGTCGATCAGCGTGTCACCGTCATAAATAAACACGACATCACCCGCGACGCCGGTCCCGTGCAGGGTTGGCGTGGTGTCGTCGGTCACCGCCGGGTTCGCCAGGTCGTCCTGTATCAGACCGACGTCATCCGATACGCTATCGAATGAGCCAACCGGTACGCGGGTATCCAGCGTCAGTTCAAATGGCGCCGTCTGCGCGCTATCACCGGTGCCGGTATTTTCACTGGCGGTGATCTGGTACGTCTTGTCAGTGGTCAGCGCCGGGTTGAAGGTGTATTTCCACACACCGGTTGCCGGGTCAGCGATCACGCTGTCGACAAAGTTTCCGTCCAGATACACTTTCACTTCGGCACCAGGCGTCGCGCGGCCCACAACGGTGGGTGTCGTGTCATCGGTATGGCTGCCGCTGGCCAGATTGCTCTTCAGTTCGCCTTCATCGTCTTCCACGTGGCTGATAGACACACCGTTGTGGCTGGTGTCCACGGTGAAGTGGATCGGCGCAGACTCTGGTCCAACGTTACCCGCTTTATCTTCAATCGCGACTTTCCAGGTGTAGTCACCGTCCGCCAGAGCCGGTGCCGGGGTGTAGCTCCAGTTACCGCTGCCATCTACCGGCACGCGCACGGTGGTGCCATTACCCAGATCGATGATCGCGGTACCGTTCGCGTCACCCTTACCACGGTAGGTTGGGGTGTTATCGTCGGTGGTACCGTTATCCGCAATAATGCCCGGCGTGCCGAAGTCGTCCCACAGTTCAATGTCCGTAGGTGCCAGCGGTTTAACGGAGTCCACAATAATCACCCACTCCCCGGTTTCCGGGCTGCGGTTGCCCACGGCGTTTTCCGCCACCGCGCGGAAGCGGTGCTCGCCCTGCGAAAGTGCAGTGTCGAAATCAATGGTCCAGGTGCCACCCGTAACCACAGCGCTACCGACAGGTGTCGGGTTAGTGCCGTCATACAGGTAAATGGTCGTCCCGTCCTGACCCGTACCGGTGATGGTCGGTTTGTCATCGTTGGTGATGCCACCCTGCTGTACGGTGCCAACATGGGCATCGACATCATCGATTACGTCCGTGATTGCCGGTGCCGGAGGAATGCCGCCTGCTACCAGCTCAAACGAGAACGCATCGGATGGATCGGAACGCAGACCCGCTTTGTCTTCGGCAACCACTTTCACATCGTAGTGCCCGTTCGTCAGCGCCGGAGACGGCGTCCAGGTCCATTTACCTGTCGGGTCAGCGGTAACGGAATCCACTTCCTTACCGTTAACAATGATGTGCACCAGACTGTTTTTCTCAGCGGTACCGGTAAAGGCCGGGGTGCTGTCATCGGTGACCTCGCCGTTGGTCAGGTTGCCTGTTTTCAGGCCCGCATCATCAAACACGCTATCGATCGTCGGTTTTACCGGCGGCGTGGTGTCTACGATGAAACCGATCGGATCGGACGGATCGCTGTCGTTACCCACCGGATCGGTGATCACCACGACCGCTTCATGTTCGCCTTCCGGCAGCGGTTTCTCAGGGGTCACTTCCCACTTGCCGTCATCACCGACAATTGCGGTACCCACAACTTCGTCGTCAATAATCAGACGCACGGTGTCGCCAGGTGTACCCTTGTCGCCACTGAACACCGGCTGGGTGTCGTCGGTGGTGTCACCATTGTGAATTGGCCCTACGGACGGTCCCTGGTCGTCTTCAACGAGGCCAATGACCGGCTTGTCAGGGCCCTGCAGATCCACGATAAATTCGAAATCATCAGACGGTTCGCTGGCGTTGCCTTCCGGATCGGTAATGATCACTTTCCCGGTGTGGCTACCTTCCGGCAACGGTTTCTCAGGGGTCACTGCCCACTTGCCGTCGTCACCGACGATCGCCGTCCCCACCAGTTCATCGTCCACGATCAGTCTGACGGTATCGCCAGGCGTGCCGTTTTCACCGCGGAACGTCGGCTGCGTATCGTCAGTCGCGCCACCGTTCTGGATTGGGCCCACCACGGTACCGGCATCATCTTCTACTTCGCCGATGATCGGTTTTTCTGGCGTAACGATAAATTTGAAGTCATCAGACGGTTCGCTGTCGTTTCCGGCCGGATCGGTGATGATCACCTTCCCGGTGTGACTGCCTTCCGGCAGCGGTTTCTCAGGCGTCACTTGCCATTTACCGTCTTCACCGACGATCGCAGTACCGACCACTTCGTCGTCAACGATCAGGCGTACGGTATCGCCAGGCGTAGCACCTTCACCGCGGAAGACCGGCTGTTTATCGTCAGTCGCATCGCCGTTGTGGATTGGGCCTGTTTTCGCGCCAACATCGTCTTCCACTTCGCCAATAATCGGCTTAACAGGGGCTTCCAGATCGACGGTGAAATCAAAAGAGTCGCTCGGCGCGCTGGTGCGGCCATCCGGGCCTTTACCGATCAGCACAATGCTGTGGTCGCCGTGCGCCAGCGGGGTTTCCGGCGTCCAGGTCCATTTGCCATCAGCACCCACGCGAGCTTCACCCAGCTTTTTGTTATTTTCCCAGAGTTCAACAATGTCGCCCGGTCGGCCTGTACCGCTAAACGTTGGTGTCGCGTCATCGGTCACGCCGTTTTGCGGGATCGAGCCAGTTTTGGTGCCGTAGTCGTCGTGCACGTCGGTCAGCACAGGGGTAGTAACAGGCGCAACGGTGCCTTTTTTGTCGCCGCCATCGTCACGGTTATGACGAATAATGGCGCCCAGACCTACCAGCGCACCAATCCCGGCTAACGCACCCAGCGCCAGCAGAGCAGGAGAGAACGCGGTGCCCGCAACGGCCAGACCGTCGAGACCCGCAATGGCACCCGCACCCAGCGCCTGGGCGGAGGATTCGCCGTCCAGCAGGAACGCGGCTTTGTGGTCGTCGTCACCGTCGGTGGCGATGTACTCGTGCCACTGACCGTCTTCGCCCTTACCCACCAGCTCACCTGGGTTATCGAAATAGTCTTCAATGATCAGCTGTGGCTGATCCTCATCAGTGCCTTCCAGCATGACGAACAGGTCTTTGCCTACGCGTTTCAGCGTAATGTTTTCTGGCGCGACGCCATTTTCCCCTTCAGCAAGAATGTATTTTGCATTCGGGATGGCCTTAATTTTGACAGCACTGCCAACCTTTTCACTGCGCAGAACGTCAGCTTTGACAATCGTATCTTTATCTACGACTGCAATATTTACTGGCTTGAGAGTCATGTTTAAATTCTCGTGTAAATAATCGATCTGTGTCTGCGCAACGCGCCAGACGCACTTCCATACGGGATACATTCCCTGGCTGACGCTATCTTCCCGGCTGGCAAGTTTTGGCTTAATAAGACCTGTCGCAAACCGGTCTTATATGTCCCGAGTGCGGATAAAAGGGGGCAGAGGCACCGTCATCTGGCGGTATTTAGACGACAGAAAATAATGGCGAAGATAAAGACAAGTCTTAGCCAACTTTTTTTAGCGCGGATGGAAAATGAGATTTTTGTCACCCAATCAGGACAATCAGGAATGTCAGATAAAAAAGTCATTCTCATGGACGCCAGTTCATTACTCCGGACAGGCATCCAGGGGTTATTAGCAGAACACGGTTATCAGACGGCGGCACAATTCCTCACGATTGAGGCAATGCACAGCGCGTTGCCGATGTTAAATGCTGACCTGATTATTATGGAACATTTGCAACAGAGCCCCGACGTTTTCTCTCAACTGGTGCAAATAAGAAAAGCCTACCCTGATATTCAGGTTCTCATTTTTTCTTCGTCCTCCAGCGACTTTCATATTCAGTTGAGCCGACGGGCCGGTGCGGCTGGTTATTTAAATAAAAACAGCTCACTGGATAAAATTATTACCACCGTCGATAAGATTCTCTCCGGGGGATATTGCTATGGCTCGGAGCTATGGCAACACCACGCCCGGTATCCCCGGGATGCATCGCTGTTATTATCGCTGTCGCATATTGATATCTGTATTTTGCGCTATATTTCCGCGGGCTACAGCAACCAGATTATCGCCTCGATGCTCAATATGAATAACAAAAAGGTCAGCGCGTATAAGCAGCGCATCATGGCAAAATTCAATATGACTCGCCTGGCGGAACTGGTGGATCTGGCAAAACGGAATTATCTGTACTGAATGCCGCAAGACGCCCGGACGACGGCATGTCCGGGCCTGATGACATCATTCGTTGCAAAACGAATGCTCCGAAAAGAGTGATCTACCGCACATATTCCTCCCCATCTACCGAAGCGAGTGTCTACGCTTATAGGACGCCCGGAAAAACCTGTCTTTTGAACACACAACCGGAGGTCCTTATCACCATGTTCAACCAGAAGATACAGGCTACCGAGAACATCGCGTTCGGGATCGAAGAAGAGCTGCGCTACGAGACCGATCCCTGCGAGTTGAAACTGGATGAGATGATTGAGGCGGAGCCGGAGCCCGAAATGATCGAGGGGCTTCCCGCCTCCGACGCCCTGACGCCCGCTGACCGTTACCTTGAGCTGTTCGAACATGTGCAGTCAACAAGGCTGTTTGCGGACAGCAAAACCTTTCCCGACTGCGCACCGAAGATGGATCCGCTGGATATTTTGATCCGCTATCGCAAGGTAAGACGCCACCGGGATTTCGACCTGCGCCAGTTCGTGGAGAATCACTTCTGGCTGCCCGAGACTTATAGCACGGAGTATGTTTCCGACCCCGGCCTGACGCTCAAAGAGCACATTGACAGCCTGTGGCCCGTGCTGACGCGCGAGCCGCAGGACCATATTCCCTGGTCCTCCCTGCTGGCGCTGCCGCAGGCCTATATCGTCCCCGGCGGGCGATTCAGCGAGACCTACTACTGGGATTCCTACTTCTCGATGCTGGGGCTGGCCGAGAGTGGTCGTAACGACCTGCTGAAGTGTATGGCGGATAACTTCGCCTGGCTTATCGAGCGTTACGGCCATATCCCGAACGGCAACCGTACCTACTACCTTAGCCGCTCCCAGCCGCCGGTGTTTGCCCTGATGGTGGAGCTGTTTGAAGAGGACGGGGTGCGCGGCGCGAAACGCTACCTTGAGCACCTCAAAATGGAGCACGCCTTCTGGATGGACGGCGCGGAGTCGCTGCTGCTTAATCAGGCCTATCGCAGCGCGGTGCGTATGCCGGATGGTTCATTGCTGAACCGCTACTGGGACGACCGTGACACCCCGCGCGACGAATCGTGGATTGAGGATGTGGAGACGGCCCGCCATTCCGGTCGCCCCCCCAATGAGGTGTATCGCGATCTGCGCGCGGGGGCGGCCTCCGGCTGGGATTACTCCTCCCGCTGGCTGCGCGAACCGGGCCGACTGGCCAGCATTCGCACCACGCAGTTTATCCCCATCGACCTGAACGCCTTCCTGTTCAAGCTGGAAAGCGCTATCGCCAATATCTCGGCGTCGAAAGGGGATAAAGAGACGGCAGACCTGTTCCGCCAGAAAGCCAGCGATCGCCGGGCGGCGGTAAACCGCTACCTGTGGGATGAAGAGAATGGCTGCTACCGGGATTACGACTGGCGACGCGAAGTTATGGCGCTGTTCTCTGCGGCGAGCATCGTGCCCCTGTATGTCGGAATGGCGACCCATGAGCAGGCAGAACGCTTGTCTGATGCGGTTAAATCACGTCTGCTCACCCCAGGCGGTATCCTGGCGACCGAGTACGAAACCGGCGAGCAATGGGATAAACCCAACGGCTGGGCGCCGCTGCAGTGGATGGCCATTCAGGGCTTCAAGCAGTACGGCAACGACTCGCTGGGCGATGAGATCGCCTGGAGCTGGCTGCACACGGTGAATCATTTTTATCAGACTCACCATAAGCTGATTGAGAAGTATCACATCGCCAGCAGTACCCCACGCGAAGGGGGCGGCGGTGAGTATCCATTGCAGGATGGCTTTGGCTGGACGAATGGTGTAGTGCGGCGGTTGATTGGGTTGTATGGTGAGCCTTGAGTGGGGTGCGGTCTGGTGCCCTCACCACAGCCCTCTCCCAAACGGTTGAGGGATCCCCATAAAATAATTCCTGCACAGACGGCCCCCTCTCCCTTTGGGAGAGGTCTGGGGTGAGGGGGAACATACGGCTGTGGAGGTCATTCCGTTCACTTTATGTTCCTTGCTACTCTGTAACAACATGACCTGTGAACGTGCCAGGGCGGCTCAATCGCCGCCGCCCTGGCGACCCGGGCTCCCGGCG
>NZ_RXPT01000021.1:0-89911 GCF_003965585.1 Enterobacter sp. WCHEn045836 | reverse complement strand
AGTTCTCCGTGCAGGCATTATTTTGTGGGGAACCCTCAGCCCCAAGGGGAGAGGGGAACTCAACAGAACTATTCACTACAAAAATCCACACCCGCCACATAAAACCACAAATCCGACCACACCAGCCGATTTGCACCCGCACGGTGCTAGCGTTATGGTTACCCACTTTCAAAACAAGCTCGACAGATCACCTGCTATGACGTTTTCACTTTTCGGCGACAAATTTACCCGCCATTCAGGCATTACCCGCCTGATGGAGGACCTCAACGACGGGCTGCGCACACCGGGCGCCATCATGCTCGGCGGCGGAAACCCGGCTCAAATCCCGGAGATGAATACCTATTTCCAGACGCTGCTCGCTCAGATGCTGGAAAACGGCAAAGCAACCGATGCGCTTTGCAATTACGACGGCCCACAGGGTAAAACCGAACTGCTGAAACTCCTCGCCGATATGCTGCGTGAAGAGCTGGGTTGGGATATCGAACCGCAGAATATTGCACTAACAAACGGCAGCCAGAGCGCGTTTTTCTACTTGTTTAACCTGTTCGCAGGACGTCGCGCCGACGGTACCACCAAAAAAGTGCTGTTCCCGCTGGCCCCGGAGTATATCGGCTACGCCGATTCGGGTCTGGAAGAGGATCTGTTCGTCTCCGCGCGCCCGAATATTGAGCTGCTGCCGGAAGGCCAGTTCAAATACCACGTCGATTTTGAACATCTGCACATTGGTGAAGAGACGGGCATGATCTGCGTATCACGTCCCACCAACCCAACGGGCAACGTCATCACCGACGATGAGCTGATGAAGCTGGATGCGCTGGCAAATCAGCATGGCATCCCGCTGGTGATCGATAACGCCTATGGCGTGCCGTTCCCGGGTATTATCTTTAGCGAAGCACGTCCGCTGTGGAACCCGAACATCGTCCTGTGTATGAGCCTTTCCAAGCTCGGCCTGCCGGGCAGCCGCTGCGGGATCATCGTCGCCAATGAAAAAATCATCACCGCCATTACCAACATGAACGGCATTATCAGCCTTTCTCCTGGCGGTATTGGCCCGGCGATGATGTGCGAAATGATTAAACGCAACGATCTGCTGCGCCTGTCTAATGACGTGATTAAGCCGTTCTACTATCAGCGCGTTCAGGAGACGATTTCCATTCTTCGCCGCTATTTACCGGAAGAACGCTGCCTGATCCATAAACCTGAAGGGGCGATTTTCCTGTGGTTGTGGTTTAAAGATCTGCCGATCACCACCGAGCTGCTTTACCAGCGCCTGAAGAAGCGAGGCGTATTGATGGTGCCGGGTGATTACTTCTTCCCGGGGCTGGACAAGCCGTGGCCGCATACGCATCAATGTATGCGCATGAACTACGTGCCCGATCCGGAAAAAATCGAAGCCGGGGTAAAAATTCTCGCCGAAGAGATTGCGTTCGCCTGGCGCGAAGACGCCCAGTAAGAACCTACGCCAGATGACGCAACCGTTCGGTGCGTAATCTGGCGGGATCGACACAGCTCAGCGCGTGGGTCGGACAGGCTTCCACACAGGCCGGTCCCTCCGCGCGATGCGCGCATAAATCGCATTTCAGCGCCTGAAGCGTATTTCCTGCCCACTGCACCTGCATCGCCCCAAACGGGCACGCCACCATACAGCGTTTACACCCAATACAGCGCGCCTGTTCAACCTGCCAGGCCCCCTCGCCACGGCGAATCGCCTGCGTCGGACAGACATTCGCGCAAGGGGCATCTTCACACTGATGGCAACCCACCGCCGTGGTGAAAGCGTCCCCTTTGATTACCCGAATGCGGGGCGTAAAGGCGTCTGCTGAGATGGCGTCCTGATGCGACACGACACACGCCACTTCGCAGGTGCGACAGCCGATGCATTTTGCCGAATCCGCCATGATGAACCGGTTCATCTGTTATCCCTCGCGCACGGTAAAACCCAGCTCTCTGGAGATCGCGTCCGCCGTTTCACGCAGCGGTGTGAGCAGATTTTTTTCGCCAATCTGCTTCATGCGGGAGGTCGACAGCGAAATAGAGATCGCATACGGCACGCGGCCATGAATATCAAACACCGGCACCGCAATACAGGAGACCCCCAGTTCGTTCTCTTCTTTGTCCATCGCCATGCTGTGCTCACGGATTTCCGCCAGCTCGTCATACATCGCGCTCAGTTCGGTGATGGTGTTGCGGGTCAGCGGCTGGATCTGATCCTGGTGGCTTTCCCAGTAGCTCGCCACATAATCCTGGTGACCGAATGCCATGTAGATCTTACCCATTGCCGAGCAGTAAAGCGGCATATGCTGGCCGATATAGGCGCGCGTGCGCAGCATACCGGTGGTCGGCTCAAGCTTGTAAATCAGGATCGCGTGATCGTCTTCGCGGCTGGAGAAGTTCACCGTCTCGCCAGTGGCGATATTCAGCGACTCAAGATGCGGAGCAGCCACGTGGATGATGTTCAGCGACGACAGCGCCTTTTGCCCGACGGCGATAAATTTGGTGGTCAGGCGATAGCTGCCCGCCGCCGGTGCCGGGGTGACGTACCCGCACGACTGCAATCCCTGCAGTAACCGGTGCACGGTGCTTTTATTCAGCCCGGCCAGTTCCGATAAATGGGCCAGAGGACAGCCGTTCGGATAGTTACTGAGGATCTCAATCAGCATCAGACCGCGAAACAAGCTCTGGCTACCAGCTGGCCTCTCTCTTTCTTGCGTCATGTCGCTCTCTTTCATGCTCATCCCATGGCTCCTTTTTATCGCGCCCTGATGGTAGCGCAAAGTGTGGTTCAGTTCACGATCTCAACAGAAAAAACACAACCAGTTGATTTTAATCGATTTTGAAAAACATGAATGTCGTTGATCTGGCAAAATTTGATCGCTATATTTGAAATCAGATTTCGCATAGTGAAATTTAGCGATAAAAAAGCACTCGCACTTGCCCCTACGAAGAACAGGAGAACAGGGATGAAAGTGACATTCGAAGAGTTGAAAGCAGCGTTCAATCGGGTTCTGCTCGATCGCGGTGTAAAAGCAGACACGGCGGACGCCTGCGCGGAGATGTTTGCCCGCACCACGGAATCTGGCGTCTATTCCCACGGTGTGAACCGCTTCCCGCGTTTTATTCAGCAACTGGACGCGGGCGACATCCTTCCTGATGCCCAGCCAAAACGGGTGACCACATTAGGGGCCATCGAACAGTGGGATGCCCAACGCGCCATCGGTAACCTGACGGCGAAAAAAATGATGGATCGCGCCACCGAACTGGCCTCCGATCACGGTATCGGTCTGGTTGCGCTGCGTAACGCTAACCACTGGATGCGCGGGGGCAGCTACGGCTGGCAAGCCGCAGAGAAGGGCTACATCGGGATCTGCTGGACCAACTCTATTGCGGTGATGCCCGCGTGGGGCTCAAAAGAATGTTGCATCGGCACCAACCCGCTGATCGTGGCGATCCCCTCCTCCCCAATCACCATGGTCGATATGTCGATGTCGATGTTCTCCTACGGCATGCTGGAAGTGAACCGACTGGCCGGACGCACGTTACCGGTCGACGGCGGATTCGACGACGAGGGCAATCTGACCAAAGAGCCTGGCGTGATTGAGAAAAACCGCCGCATTCTGCCGATGGGCTACTGGAAAGGTTCCGGCTTATCGATTGTGCTCGACATGATCGCCACCCTGCTCTCTAACGGCGCCTCCGTGGCGGAAGTCACCCAGGACAACAGCGACGAGTATGGCGTGTCGCAGATCTTTATCGCCATCGAGGTCGACCGCCTGATCGACGGCCCAACCCGCGATGCCAAACTGCAGCGCATCATGGACTTCATCACCACCGCCGAGCGGTCTGACGAAAACGTCGCTGTCCGTCTGCCGGGGCATGAATTTACGCGACTGCTTGAAGAGAACCGCCGCAACGGCATCACCATTGACGACAGCGTGTGGGCGAAAATCCAGGCGCTGTAAGGAGTGGGCCATGATATTCGGACATATTTCGCAGCCCAATCCGTGCCGCCTGCCGCAGGCGATTGAAAAAGCCCTCGATTTTCTGCGCACCACGGATTTCACCGCCCTGGAGCCGGGCGTGGTGGAGATTGACGGACGGAACCTCTTTGCCCAGGTCATCGACCTGACCACCAAAGAGCAGCATGAGAATCGCCCCGAAGTTCATCGCCGCTATCTCGATATTCAATTTCTGGCGTGGGGTGAAGAAAAAATCGGTATTGCTATCGATACCGGAAATAACAAAATCAGCGAATCATTACTGGAACAACGGGATATTATTTTTTATCACAACAGTGAAAATGAATCGTTTATTGAAATGGTACCTGGCAGTTATGCCATATTTTTCCCGCAGGATGTACACCGTCCTGCCTGTATTAAAAACAAGGAAGCTGCAATTCGTAAAATTGTGGTGAAAGTGGCAATCAGCGAATTAGATTAATTTTCTGATAAATACAGGAACGCGAAATGACCAACACCGGGTTTATTATTGGTGCGTACCCCTGCGCACCCTCGTTTCACCAGAAAGGGGAACAAGAAGAACAGGCCTTCTGGCGGGAGCTTTCCGACACACCTCACATCCGTGGGCTGGAACAACCGTGCCTGGAAAACCTGCATCTGTTTGGTGATGAATGGCTGTTCCGCCATACGCCTGGAGACTGGCAAATCGTCGTCACGGCCGTGATGGAAACCATGCGTCGCCGTGGTACCAACGGCGCATTTGGGCTGGCGTCTGCTGACGAAGAACAGCGTAAAGCGTGTGTGGAATATTACCGCCATCTGCAGCAAAAGATTGCTGCGGTTAACGCCCGTTTTCCGGGAAAGGTGATCGCTCTGGAAATGCAGGCAGCACCGCAGGCGGGCAAAGGTTCTGTCGAACAAGCCACGGAGGCATTCGCGCGCTCCATCCGCGACATCACGCGCTGGGAGTGGGACTGCGATCTGGTGCTTGAACACTGCGATGCCATGACCGGTCCCGCACCGCGTAAGGGATTTTTACCCTTAGAGCAGGTGCTGGAGGTGATAAAAGAGACGGATATCAGCGTCTGTATCAACTGGGCGCGCTCAGCCATTGAAGGGCGCAACACCACGCTTCCGCTTGAGCACGTTCAGACCGCCCTTCAGGCCGGAAAACTGGCCGCGCTGATGTTCTCCGGCACCACCACTCGCGGAGCGTACGGTGAATGGCAGGATCTGCACGCGCCGTTTTCATCGTACTGTACCGACAGTTTGATGACCACTGAACATGCAAAAGCACTCTTTACTGCGGCGAGCGCCGCAACATTGAAATTTTCCGGTATTAAATTACTGGAAATAAATGCTAATGCTGATATCAGCCATCGCATCGCTATTTTGCGCGACGGCATTGGCCAAATGAAAAAAGCAACGCAATAACAATAAAAAAAATCTTATTCCGGTTACCTACACTGAGATATTAAATATGAATACGTCTACTCAAGCTCTACATGCGGACATTCCGCGCCAGCGCTGGCTAAGAATTATTCCCCCGATTCTTATCGCCTGCATTATTTCTTATATGGACCGTGTGAATATTGCTTTTGCCATGCCCGGCGGTATGGATGAAGAGTTAGGTATTTCTGCCACCATGGCAGGCCTGGCGGGTGGGATCTTCTTTATTGGCTATCTGTTTTTGCAGGTGCCTGGCGGCAAGATTGCCGTTCATGGTAGCGGGAAGAAATTTATCGGCTGGTCGCTGGTCGCCTGGGCGGTGATTTCGGTCCTGACCGGACTCGTCACCAGCCAGTATCAACTGTTGGTGCTGCGTTTCTTACTCGGGGTAGCGGAAGGCGGGATGCTGCCGGTTGTGCTGACGATGATCAGTAACTGGTTCCCTGACGCCGAACGCGGTCGCGCCAATGCGATTGTGATTATGTTCGTCCCCATTGCCGGGATCATCACCGCCCCCCTGTCGGGCTGGATTATTACCGCACTCGACTGGCGCTGGCTGTTCATCATTGAAGGGCTGATGTCCATCGTTGTACTGGTGCTGTGGGCCTTCACGGTGTACGACCGCCCGCAGGAAGCACGCTGGATTTCTGAAGCGGAAAAAAACTATCTGGTCAAAACCCTGGCCGCAGAACAGCAGGCCATTGCCGGTAAAGCGGTGAAAAACGCCTCGCTGAGCGCGGTGCTGTCCGACAAAACCATGTGGCAGCTGATTGCCCTGAACTTCTTCTACCAGACCGGCATTTACGGTTACACCCTCTGGCTACCCACCATTCTCAAAGAGCTCACGCACACCAGCATCGGCCAGGTAGGCGTGCTCGCGATCCTGCCTTATATCGGGGCCATTGCGGGTATGTTCCTCTTCTCTTCGCTCTCTGACCGTACCGGTAAGCGCAAGCTGTTTGTCTCCCTGCCGCTGATTGGTTTTGCGCTCTGCATGTTCCTCTCCGTGGCGCTGAAAGAGCATACCTGGCTGGCCTACGCCGCGCTGGTGGGGTGTGGGTTCTTCCTGCAGTCGGCGGCGGGCGTGTTCTGGACCATTCCGGCACGCCTGTTCAGCGCGGAGATGGCAGGCGGTGCGCGGGGTGTAATTAACGCCCTGGGTAACCTCGGCGGGTTCTGTGGCCCTTATGCGGTCGGCGTGCTGATCACCTTATACAGCAAAGATGCGGGGGTTTACTGCCTGGCGGTGTCGCTGGCGCTGGCCTCGCTGCTGGCCCTGCTGCTACCGGCGAAGTGCGATGCCGGTGCGGAGCCTAATCCTACGGTGAACCCGCATAAGCGTGCGGCCTGATGCCCTCACCCCAGCCCTCTTCCACAGGGAGAGGGAGCAAGACGAGAACCCCAGCCCTCTCCCACGGGGAGAGGGAGAAAGACGAGAGAGTCAAAGATGAGTGAAAAAGAACCTTTCTGGCTGGGTATCGATTGTGGCGGTACTTATCTGAAAGCCGGTTTATACACCCGCGAGGGCAAAGAGGTCTGTATTGAACGCCGCACGGTTGCCACGCTCAGCCCGCGAGCAGGCTATGCGGAGCGGGACATGAACCAGCTGTGGCAGCAGTGTCACACCACCGTCGCTCTTCTGCTCAACAACGCCCGGGTTAGCGGCGAGCAGATCAAAGGCGTGGGCATTTCAGCGCAAGGCAAGGGGCTGTTTCTTCTCGATAAACAGGATCGTCCCCTGGGCAATGCAATGCTCTCCTCAGACCGTCGGGCACTGGACATCGTGCAGCGCTGGCAGCAGGACGGTATTCCCGAAAAGCTCTATCCGCACACGCGACAGACGCTCTGGACCGGGCATCCGGCCTCTCTTCTGCGCTGGGTCAAAGAGAATGAGCCACAGCGCTATCAGCAGATTGGCTGCGTGATGATGGCGCACGACTACCTGCGCTGGTGCCTCACCGGCGTAAAAGGCTGCGAAGAGAGCAATATTTCTGAATCCAATCTCTACAACATGAACACCGGCCAGTACGATCCGCAGCTCACGCGCTGGCTCGGTATCAGTGAAATCGACAACGCTCTGCCACCTGTTGTCGGTTCAGCAGAAATCTGCGGGGAAATCACCGCTCAGGCTGCCGCACTTACCGGTCTCGCGGCGGGAACCCCCGTCGTTGGTGGGCTGTTTGATGTGGTTTCCACCGCGATCTGTGCCGGACTGCACGACGAACATACGCTGAACGCCGTGATGGGCACCTGGGCCGTCACCAGCGGGATTGCCAATGCGCTTCGGGACAACGAACCGTATCCCTATGTCTATGGGCGTTACGTCCACCCGCAGCAGTACATTGTCCACGAAGCCAGCCCCACCTCTTCCGGCAACCTTGAGTGGTTAACCGCCCAGTGGGGCGAGATCTCTTTTTGCGAGATCAACCACGCCGTGGCCAGCCTGCCGAAAGCCGAAAGCGATCTGTTCTTCCTGCCGTTTCTCTATGGCAGCAACGCCGGGCTGGAGATGACGAGCGGCTTCTACGGCATGCAGGCGCTGCATACTCGCGCGCATCTTTTGCAGGCAGTTTACGAAGGCGTGGTGTTCAGCCATATGACCCATCTCAGCCGCATGCTCGAACGCTTTACCGACGTACAGGCACTGCGCGTCACCGGCGGCCCGACCCACTCTGACGTATGGATGCAGATGCTGGCGGATGTCAGCGGTCTGGCGATTGCGCTGCCGCAGGTGGAAGAGACTGGCTGTTCCGGCGCGGCGCTGGCCGCCCTGGTTGGTACCGGCGTTTATCCCGATTTTTACGCAGCGCAGCGCGCGCTCAGACACGACATTCGGGTCATTGAACCCGACATGCACGCCCATGCGGCCTATCAGCGCAAGTATCAGCGCTACCAGTTACTGATTTCAGCACTACAGGGCTATCACGCCCGTGTTAAGGAGCACGACCTATGAGCCGACCATTACTGCAGCTGGCGCTCGACCACACCTCACTTCAGGCTGCCCAGCGCGATGTCGCCAGGCTTTCCGATCACGTCGATATTATCGAAGCGGGCACCATTTTATGTCTGACCGAAGGGCTTAACGCCGTGCGTGCGCTACGCGAGCAGTGTCCGGCAAAAACCCTCGTGGCGGACTGGAAGGTGGCCGACGCCGGAGAAACGCTGGCAGAGCAGGCGTTTGGCGCAGGCGCGAACTGGATGACCATCATCTGCGCCGCGCCGCTGGCCACGGTTGAAAAAGGCCACGCGGTGGCGCTGCGCTGCGGTGGGGAAATTCAGATGGAGCTGTTTGGCAACTGGACGCTGGACGATGCCCGCGCCTGGCACCGCATCGGCGTGAAGCAGGCCATCTACCACCGGGGACGCGACGCACAGGCCAGCGGTCAGCAGTGGGGTGAGGCCGATCTCGCCCGAATGAAAGCGCTCTCCGACATCGGTTTGCAGCTGTCCGTCACCGGCGGCATCACCCCGGCTGACCTGCCGCTGTTTAAGCAGATCAACGTCAAAGCCTTTATCGCCGGTCGCGCGCTGGCAGGCGCGGCCAATCCACCGCAGGTGGCAGAGGCCTTCCATTCGCAAATCCGCGACATCTGGGGAGCGTAATCATGCGTCAGCATCCGTTAGGTATTTACGAAAAAGCGCTGCCGAAATCCCTCACCTGGCCGGAGCGCCTGGTGCTGGCAAAAAGCTGTGGCTTTGATTTTGTTGAAATGTCGGTAGATGAAACGGACGAACGCCTGTCACGCCTGGCGTGGAGCACCACGCAGCGTGCATCGCTGGTGGAAGCGATGCTGGAAACCGGTGTGTCGATCCCCTCCATGTGCCTGTCTGCCCACCGCCGCTACCCGTTTGGCAGCCGGGACGAAACCGTCCGCACCCGCGCCCGGGAGATCATGTCCAGCGCCATTAAACTGGCGCGTGATTTGGGTATTCGCACCATCCAGCTGGCCGGGTATGACGTGTATTACGAAGAGCATGATGAAGGCACCCGGCAACGCTTCGCCGAAGGGCTGGCATGGGCAGTCGAGCAGGCCGCCGCCGCGCAGGTGATGGTGGCCGTTGAGATCATGGACACCGCGTTTATGAACTCCATCAGCAAATGGAAAAAGTGGGACGAGATGCTGGCCTCGCCGTGGTTTAGCGTTTACCCGGATGTCGGCAACCTCAGCGCGTGGGGTAACGATGTGGCCGCCGAACTGACGCTGGGCATTGACCGCATCGCGGCAATCCACCTGAAAGATACCCAGCCCGTCACGGCACAAAGCCCAGGACAGTTCCGCGACGTGCCGTTTGGCGAGGGCTGCGTCGATTTCGTTGGCGTGTTTAGCACGCTCAATAAGCTGAACTACCGCGGCGCGTTTCTGATTGAAATGTGGACCGAAAAAGCAAAAGAGCCGGTACTGGAGATTATCCAGGCGCGCCGCTGGATTGAAGCCCGTATGCAGGAAGGAGGCATGACATGTTAGAACAACTCAAAGCCGAGGTGCTGGCAGCCAACCTGGCACTGCCCGCCCACCAGCTGGTGACCTTCACCTGGGGTAACGTCAGCGCGGTGGATCGCGACAGCGGTCTGATGGTGATCAAACCGTCCGGCGTGGAGTATGACGTGATGACGGCGAAGGATATGGTGGTGGTGAATATTGCCACCGGTGAGGTGGTCGAGGGCAGCATGAAACCGTCGTCAGACACGCCTACCCATCTTGCGCTGTACCGTCGCTACCCGGAGATGGGCGGCATCGTCCATACCCATTCCCGCCATGCCACCATCTGGTCTCAGGCAGGTCAGGATCTGCCGGCCTGGGGCACGACGCACGCGGACTACTTCTACGGCGCGATCCCCTGCACGCGGCGGATGACCACGGCGGAGATCGCAGGAGACTACGAGTATCAGACCGGTGAAGTGATCATCAAAACCTTTGAAGAGCGCGACATCAGCCCCATGCAGATCCCGGCAGTGCTGGTGCACTCCCACGGACCGTTCGCATGGGGTAAAGATGCCGCCGATGCGGTACACAACGCCGTGGTGCTGGAAGAGTGCGCGTATATGGGCCTGTTTTCGCGCCAGCTTGCGCCGCAGCTTACGGTTATGCAGCAGGAACTGCTCGACAAACATTATCTGCGCAAGCACGGTGCGCATGCCTATTACGGGCAGTGATCAACCGGAATTAATGTGTTCCTTACAGTACCGCCGTTTCCAGACGGCGGGCGTTAACCCGGTATGCTTCGAAAATATCTGCCGGAAATACCCCACGTCGTTAAAACCGCAGCGGGCGGCCACTTCCGTTAATGACGCTGAGTCATTCAGCAGCATTTTTTCTGCCGCCCTGACGCGCTGGCGATGAATCGCTTCCGTCAGGGTTAAATGAAATGTCCGACGAAACACGCGCCCGAGGTAATCGGCATTACAGTGCAGCGATTTTGCCAGCAACGAGGTGGAGAGCGGTAAATGAAACTGCGTGCGAATAAGCTGTTTTGCCTTCCAGGCCAGTGCTGCACCGACCTCATCGGCGCGGTCCTCATACCCTGCTGAGAGGGATATTTGCTGCAAAATCAGTAGCAAAAGCATTTCCAGCGCCACGCTGCGCTGTAATTTTTCCTGCTCACTGAGGAACTGGCGAAAAAGCGCAATCACCGACGGGACATCCCTCACGCAGCAATGTTGTTCAATGGTCAGCGGAGAAGCCTCCGGCAAAGCGGAAGACTCAGGCTTCACCTCAAAATGCAGCCAGTAGAATCGCAGATCGGCCGGAAAATCTTCTGTACCCACATGCCTCCGCTTCGGCCAGAGCAATAAACTCTCCCCCGCCTTCACCTCAAAAAGACGGTTCTCCTCCCGGATCGTTAATGTCCCTTTTTCGACAAAAATAATCTCCCACGACGTTAATTTACGCGCCGGGTGGCGACCCACGCCCCGCGAAATAAATAATCCGCCATTTTGCACCTTAATCGGAAGCGCTATGGATAATTCGAGCATGGATATTCACCATTCCGCTTTTATTGCCGTATTTAATTGACTTATCCATTGATTATTAACAATTAACGTTATAGCTGCCCGATCAAACTCACACTTTCTTCATCAGGTCGGAATCGTCCTCTTTTTATACTTTTCCCTTCCCTTGTTGCCCTTTGCGTTCGGTGCAGAATGAATGAGGTACCTTGCACAAATACGATAAAAATCGATTACCGAGGAGTTATCTCATGACTTCCACACCGATTACCGAGTCTGACGTTGCACAACGGGTGAGAGAAGATCGTTTGTCCGTTCGCGAAAAAATTGGCTACGGCCTGGGCGACGCGGGCGGCACGGTCATTACTTGCCTGATCATGAATTTTCTGACCTTTTTCTATACCGATATTTTTGGCCTGACCCCGGCGCTTGTCGGCACGCTGTTTATTGCCCTGCGCGTATTTGACGCGATTTCTGACCCTGTCATGGGCGTGATTGCCGACCGCACCCAAAGCCGATGGGGGCGCTTTCGTCCCTGGCAGCTGTGGGTGGCATTCCCTGTTGGCATCATCGGCGTGCTGACCTTCACCGTACCTGAAGCCAGCATGGGCGTGAAGATTGCGTGGGCATTCGGCACTTACCTGCTGCTGTCCGTCGGCTATACCGCCATCAACGTGCCCTACTGTGCGCTGATCAACACCATGACCACCCGCCACAGCGAGGTCATTTCCTGCCAGTCATGGCGCTTTGTGCTGTGCGGCGTTGCGGGATTTTTGGTCTCCGTCGGCCTGCCGTGGCTGGTGGCGGCGCTGGGGCAAGGTAACGCCGCCCGGGGTTATCAGCTGGGCGTTGGCGTCCTGTGCACCCTCGCCGTGGTGATGTTTCTCTGCTGCTTCTTCTGGGTCCGTGAACGCGTCCCACTGGCATTGATGGGGAAATTCACCCTGCGCGAACACCTGGCTGGGCTGCGTAAAAACGACCAGTTGCTGCTGATGCTGGTGATGTCATTTTTGCTGATCAACGTCTTCAATATCCGTGGCGGCGGATACATGTACTTCATCACCTATGTGCTGCAGGGCAGCACCGCCTACACCTCGCTGTTTTTTACCATGGTGACCTTCGCAGCGATCCTTGGGGCGGTGATCGTCAGCCCCCTCTCTCGCCGTATTGATACGGTCAAACTCTACTACTACACCAACCTGGTGCTCGCCGCGATCGCGGCTGGCATGTGGTTCCTGCCCGGCGGCCCGGCGCATCAGTCGCTCTGGCTGATCGTGATTCTGAGTAACGGCGTCATCCTGGGCTTTACCCTGCCGCTGCACTTCTCGCTGATGGCTTTTGCCGACGACTACGGCGAGTGGAAGACCGGCGTGCGATCGTCGGGCATGAACTTCGCCTTCAACCTGTTTTTCATCAAGCTGGCATGGGCCTCCAGCGCCGGGATCATCAGCCTGGTGTTTATCGCCGTCGCCTATCAGCCGGGAGCGGGTAACCAGACACCTGCCTCGCTGCAGGGCATTACCGCCATGGAGACGCTGCTCCCTGCCCTTTTCCACCTGCTGCTGGCGGTCTCAATCCGCTGGTGCAGACTCAACAATCCGATGATGTCGCGCATTGCCACCGATTTGCGCCAGCGTCATGTACCGTCCTGAGGAGAACGTGATGTCCATAATGGAAGCCAACCTGCATAACCTGAAAATCACCGACCCGTTTCTTGGCCAGTATCAGCGGCTGGTGCGTGATGTGGTCATCCCTTATCAGTGGGATGCGCTCAACGATCGCGTGGCGGAAGCCGAGCCCAGTCATGCCATCACCAACTTCCGCATTGCGGCAGGTCTTGAAGAAGGTGAGTTCTATGGCATGGTCTTTCAGGACAGTGACGTGGCGAAATGGCTGGAAGCCGTGGCGTGGTCGCTGTGTCAGAAACCAGATGCTGAACTGGAAAAAACCGCCGATGAGGTGATTGAACTGATCGCCGCGGCGCAGTGTGAAGATGGTTATCTCAATACCTACTTCACCGTCAAAGCGCCTGACGAACGCTGGACCAATCTGGCCGAGTGCCACGAGCTTTACTGCGCCGGGCATATGATCGAAGCTGGCGTGGCGTATTTTCAGGGCACCGGAAAACGCCGACTGCTGGAGGTGGTGTGTAAACTGGCAGATCATATCGACAGCGTTTTTGGCCCCCGGGAGGGTCAGCTTCACGGCTATCCGGGCCACCCGGAAATCGAGCTGGCCCTGATGCGGCTGTACGACGTTACTCAGGAGCCACGCTACCTGAACCTGGTGAAATACTTCATCGAGGCGCGCGGTACGCAGCCTCACTTCTATGATACCGAATACGAGAAGCGCGGCAGAACATCGTACTGGCATACCTACGGCCCGGCATGGATGGTCAAGGACAAAGCTTACAGCCAGGCGCATCAACCGCTTGCTGAACAACAAACGGCGATTGGCCATGCGGTGCGTTTTGTCTACCTGATGGCGGGTATGGCACACCTGGCCCGTCTGAGCAAAGACGACGCAAAACGTCAGGACTGCTTACGCCTGTGGAACAACATGGCGCAGCGCCAGCTGTACATTACCGGCGGGATTGGTTCGCAAAGTAGCGGTGAAGCCTTCAGCAGCGATTACGATCTGCCTAACGATACGGTGTATGCCGAAAGCTGCGCCTCGATTGGCCTGATGATGTTTGCCCGCCGGATGCTGGAGATGGAAGCGGATAGCCGCTACGCCGACGTGATGGAGCGCGCTCTGTACAACACGGTGCTGGGCGGCATGGCGCTGGACGGTAAACATTTCTTCTATGTCAACCCGCTGGAAGTACACCCCAGGACGCTGGCCTTTAACCACATCTACGACCATGTCAAACCGGTTCGTCAGCGCTGGTTCGGCTGTGCCTGTTGCCCGCCGAATATCGCCCGGGTGCTGACGTCGCTGGGGCATTACATTTACACCGTTCGCCCGGATGCGCTTTTCATTAATCTCTTCGTAGGGAATGAGGTCACCATCCCGGTGGGCGATGAGACGCTCAAGCTGCGGATCAGCGGTAATTATCCGTGGCAGAAAGAGGTCAACATTGAGATCGCCTCGCCCGTACCGGTAACGCACACCCTGGCCCTGCGACTGCCGGACTGGTGCGCAAATCCTCACGTGTCGCTGAACGGAGAAGGCATGACGGGCGAGGTATCACGGGGTTATCTTCACCTCACCCGTCGCTGGCAGGAGGGCGATACGCTCACGCTAACCTTACCGATGCCGGTCCGCCGCGTGTACGGTCATCCACAGGTTCGACAGCAGGCCGGAAAGGTCGCGCTGCAGCGCGGTCCGCTGGTCTACTGCCTGGAAGAAGCCGATAATGGCGCCAACCTGCATAATCTAGCCCTGCCTGCCGACAGTGAATTCCGGGTTTTCGAGGGTAAAGGAATTTTCGCTCATAAGATGCTGATTCAGGCGGAAGGTGTCACGCATGACGCCGCAGAAGCGGGATCGGAGGCGTTATGGCAGTACGACCGTCCTGCGGTGCAACGTCAACCCAAAACGTTGACCTTTATTCCGTGGTTTAGCTGGGCTAACCGGGGAGAAGGGGAAATGCGCATTTGGGTAGATGAGGGCTGAATATCTGCGGCCTGATGCCCTCACCCCAACCCTCTCCCACGGGAGAGGGATCATTAAGGCAGCACGCGACGCGCTGCCTCAGCCAGAAAAGCGCTTCGGTTACTAAACTGCGGATGTTCACTCACAAAAGAATCAATTTTCACCAGCAATCGACGAGGCAGGGTGATATTGATACGTTCGGCCTTACCGTCGAATTGCTTCATATTGATATCTACAAGCAACCATTGTCCGCCGATAAAATCACCCGGTGTGGCTTCAAGATGTGCTTCAACATTGCCAGGGAGAGGTAACTCTTCATCCATTTCAAATAGCGCTTCGAAGTGAGCTGTCAGTGCTTCACGTGCATCCTGAAAAGCATCATCCAGAGAATTGCCGGCAAAAAAACAACCAGGAACGTCAGGAAAAAAACCGCTGGCGCTACCGTCGGGATCAGAATGAATGTAAGCCGGATAAAACATAACTACTCCTGATATCAGTGTTTGATTCCCGCCTGCCGCCAGATTTGCGCGAGGGTGCCGGGTTTTATGTCCTTTTTGGGATGTGGAACGGTCACCAACCCCGCATGTACTGGGTGGCGAAACTGATGATGGCTTCCTTTCGTTCTTACACATTTCCAGCCATGCCTGACCAGAACAGTAATGACATCCGCACTTATCACATTCCAATCCTTCCATGATTATACACATCACACACACCATCGCTACTGGTGCAGATGACAATAGACGAAAGGAAATGCAAACGCAGCCGGGTTTTGTCTGAACAGGAAGAAGCAACGCAAAAAGAAAGGCGGAACAGGTAAATTGCTGATCAACATGCAGGCGCTATCACAACGCCGGGTAAGGCGAAGCCGCCACCCGGCTTTACAGCATCAGAAGCGCCAGCTCAGCCCGGTCATCAGCGCAAAGCTGTCGTCGCGGTCGATCATCGGGCTGTTCTTCACGTCGTCAGGCAATACGGAATAAATCGCACTGGCGTTAAGGAACAGATTCTGGGTTAACTGATATTTTGCCGCCAGACCCACGTAGGGCGTCCAGCTGTCACCAGCGGTGTATTCATTGAGACCTGAACGGCGAGACTCGCTGACGGAAACCCCGTAGTAGTAGTCGTTATAGCTCTCGTCACTGTAGAAAATGCCCACAGATGGCGTCAGCGTGAGGCGTTCCATGCGGATGGGGCGGAAGTACGAAATCTCACCGACTACGCCACCACTTTCATCCATCGCATCGCCAGAGACGGCCACTTTCAGCGAACCCCAGTTTTCATGGCGGTAATAGGCGCCCCCCAGGAAAGCGGACGCTTTACGCTCATCCAGGTGTTTCATCTGAGGGTCGTCGTTATCGTCGGGATCAAAATGCAGCGGCATCCACGACGCGGTCAGGCTAAATTCATTTTTTTCGTCTTTCCACAGGATCCACCCTCCCGTGGTCTGGCGGACATAGAATCGGTCACCTTCATAGCTAATTAACGGAACCGCGGTGGTATTTTCATTATACCCTTTATAAGGTGACTCATTAAATACAGCCCCCGCGCCAAGTGAAAAGTCACCGGCCATTGCGGATGAGGTCGCAAATAACGTGGCAGCGATGAGTAAATTGTTTTTAATAGTCATTCCATGTAATCCATTTAAACGCCAAACAAGCGAGGCGAATAATAATGGTTACAAATTTGCCTGTGCAACGCCGCTGTTTATATAATATTATATATAAAATCATATAGATGGGTGCGCATGATGAATAAATTACAACTAAAACCCCGTGAATTAAAAATAATTTCCGTCATCGCCGCCACCCACAGCATTGGCGACGCCGCCGCCCTGCTGGGCATGGCACAGGCCAACGTCAGTAAATATCTCTCTGATTTTGAAACGCGAGTCGGCCTGAAGGTCTTTGAGCGCACCACCCGACAGCTGGCACTGACGCAGTTTGGTGAGGCCTTACTTCCCTATGTGAACGCCACGCTGGATAAAAATAGTCAGCTTATTAATTTCATTGCCGATTATAAGCATGAAAAACGCGGGAAAGTGACGATTTACGCCCCGACAGGTATCGTGACCTATCTCTCCCGTCATGTGATCCACCAGATAAAAGATATCGGTGATATTCGTATCTCACTCAAAACATACAATCTGGATCGCAATGAATTTTCTGAGGGTGTGACCTTTCCGGATGACTGCGATATTTTAATTACCTATGCTCAGCCGAAAGACGAAAGTCTGGTCGCGAGTGTTTTAACCCAATATTCCGTTACCGCCTTCGCGACCGAAGAGTATTTAAATCAGCACCCATTAAACGGTCCGGAAGATTTAATAAACCATTCTTGTATTTTAATCGACTCCATGCTGGTGGATGATGCTAACATCTGGCGTTTTCGCGTTCATGGCAGTGATGATGTACAGGATTACCGGGTTACCGGGAATTATATTTGCGACAATACGCAAACCGCTCTGGAGCTGGCGAGAAATAATCTCGGTATCGTCTTTGCCCCAAAAGAGAGCCTGAAAAAAGAGTTAAAAAACGGTTCACTTGTTCCCTGCTTCCCGCATCAGGAAGAGTGGTGGCTTGATCTCACGGCCATTTTCCGCAAGCGTGAATACCAGCCATGGCGCGTGCAATACGTTCTGGATGGCGTCCTGAATAATCTTCGCCAGCAAATAGCTCAGGCCGCCAACGGACGGCCTGAACTGGATGATTAGAACAGCCCCAGCGGTTTATCGGAGTAGCTGACCAGCAGGCATTTCGTCTGCTGATAATGCTCCAGCATCATCTTGTGCGTTTCACGCCCGATGCCTGACTGCTTATAACCCCCAAAGGCCGCATGCGCCGGGTAGGCGTGATAGCAGTTGGTCCATACGCGACCGGCCTGAATCCCCCGTCCCATTTTATACGCCAGATTGCCGTTGCGGCTCCAGACGCCAGCTCCCAGGCCATACGGCGTATCGTTGGCAATCTCCAGCGCCTCCTCCATCGTTTTAAAGGTCGTCACGGCCAGCACCGGTCCGAAAATTTCCTCCTGGAAAACGCGCATGTTGTTCTTGCCAGACAGAATGGTCGGCTCAAGGTAATACCCTTCCTGCAGATCGCCGCCGAGCACTTTACGACGTCCACCGGTCAGGACATCCGCCCCTTCTTTTTTGCCGATATCAATGTAATTGAGGATGGTCTCCAGTTGTCCATGTGACACCTGTGCGCCCATCTGCGTCACGTTATCAAGCGGGTTACCGCTGCGGATCGACTCCACACGGCGAATGGCCCGTTCCATAAAGCGCTCATAGATCGACTCCTGTACCAGCGCACGGCTTGGGCAGGTACAGACTTCGCCCTGGTTAAAGGCAAACAGCGCAAACCCTTCCAGCGCTTTATCGAAGAACGCGTCCTCTTCCTCCATCACGTCCGCAAAGAAGATATTCGGGGATTTACCGCCGAGCTCCAGCGTCACCGGAATGATGTTCTGGGTGGCGTACTGCATGATCTGCTGGCCCACTTCCGTCGAGCCGGTAAACGCCACTTTGGCGATGCGTTTTGAGGTCGCCAGATATTCCCCAATCTCACCCCCGGCCCCGTTGACCACGTTAATCACGCCTGGTGGCAGCAGGTCACCGATAATGTCCATCAACAGCAGTACCGACAGCGGCGTCAAGCGGGCCGGTTTCAGCACAATGCAGTTCCCGGCCGCCAGCGCGGGCGCCATTTTCCAGCTCGCCATCAGCAGCGGGAAGTTCCACGGGATAATCTGCCCCACCACGCCCAGCGGCTCGTGGAAGTGATACGCCACGGTGTCGCTATCAACTTCACTGATCCCCCCCTCCTGAGCACGAATACAGGAGGCAAAATAGCGGAAGTGGTCAATCGCCAGCGGCACATCCGCCGCCATTGTTTCACGGATCGGCTTGCCGTTATCCCAGGTTTCTGCCGTCGCCAGCAGCTCAAGATTTTGCTCCATCCGGTCGGCAATTTTGAACAGGATCGCCGCCCTGTCCTGCACGGAAGTCTGTCCCCATTTATCTTTGGCTTTATGCGCCGCATCCAGCGCCAGATCGATATCGCGCCTGCCTGAGCTGGCTATCTCGCATAGCGGCTGGCCGGTGACGGGGGTCAGGTTGGAATAGTATTCGCCGTCGACGGGTGCCACCCAGTCGCCGCCAATAAAGTTGTCATAACGGGGTTTCAGCTTGAGAGGAAAACCGTACTCGCCTGGCTGAATGCGTGAAGAGGGAGGATTGTTTGTCATGACCGTCTCCTTGCTGTTGGTGTACATCAAGGGTAGTCCCGGCTGGTGATTTTATCGCCAGCCGGTAACGGTGTTTACGACAGGGGTCACGCTGTTTCTGGAAAGAGTAACGAATCCCGTAATAAATGGTCGTTACCGCGACGGCGGGTAAAACCGATGCGGTTGAAATATTCCAGGATCTGAATGGCCAGCTTACGTCCGACGTTCAGACGATCGCGGAAATCAGCCGCACAGGTAGAGCCTCGCGCCTGATCCAGTTCGCGGATCAGACTGGCAAACGCGACAATCCGATCGTTGCGGTAATAACGATCTTTCACGATCGCAACGATGAGCCCTTGCTGTGCGGCATGGCGCAATACCTGGCGCATCACCTGCTCGTCGGTATTCGTTTCCCGGGCGAGATCGCGAACCCACCACGGCTCATCGCCAAACAGAGGGGCCGCTTTTTGCCAGATTGCCTCTTGCTCTGCGGTGAACCCGGCTTTGTGATCCGGCAGATGCAGCCAGCCGTGGTGGCTTTTGATCACGCCGCTTTCACGCATGTTTTCTATCAGCAACAGCACCAGCGCATCGTCTTCCATGGGCAGCGCCATGCGACGCAGGCGCTCGCGCCCCGGGCCAGGTTCATCCTGATGCTGTTCATGGTAGGTGGCGAGCGTGTGCAGTACCTTACGCTGCCAGCACGCCGCAACCGGCGCGTTCAGCAGGTTATTACCGGCCTGGATAAATCCCGGCTGCTGGGTCAGCGGGAGCAAGCCTTCGTTGCTGAGCTGACGTGCCCAGGCGAAGTCGGTCAGGCTCACCGCACCGCGTTCAAGATGCACCTCCAGCGCTGCCTTGTCATTGCTGGCCTGCGCCAGTGCCGACAGCCACTGCAAATACTCCGGTTTACGCTTCCCGCGACGCGGCGGGTTGAGCGTCACCACCCGCGCCCCGGCCAGCGTTTCCCGCGCCGAGATATCACGCAGCACCAGACGGTCATTATCTGCCAGCCAGAGCGGCGTATCGAAAACCAGTTCAGCGAGATCGTTTTCCAGCAGCGACACGCGCCCGGTGATATGGCTGGCCGCATGGTGGATATGCAGCGGCTGCCACTGGCTGAGCGGGATATGCGTCTGCAGGGAGACAATCACCCGCTCAGACGGTTCTGGCGGCGCCTCAGACAGCAGCCAGTCGCCGCGGTTTAGCTGCGCTTTCTCCGCATCGCCGGCAATATTGAGGGCGATACGCTGCCCGGCATGAGCGTGTTCAACGGGCTGGTTTTGCGCATGCAACCCGCGCACGCGCATCGGTTTGTTAACGCCCGTCAGCCATACGGTATCGCCCACCTTCACTTCCCCACTCAGGGCGGTACCGGTCACCACCAGACCCGCCCCTTTCACGGTAAACGCCCTGTCGATGGCCAGACGAAAGCGGTGATGGCTGGCATGTTCTCGCGACGAGAGCTGCTGCAAATGGTGGCGAAGTGCGTCGATCCCGCGCCCTTCTGTGGCGACCGTTTCAAACAGCGCAGCATCGGTAAAGCCATATTCGCGCAACGTAGCCTGCACCGCCTCGCGCACCTCGTTAATACGCGTCGCGTCCACACGATCGGCTTTGGTCAGCGCCACGGTCAACTGTGGGTTGCCCGTCAACTGCAGGATCGCCAGGTGTTCACGCGTTTGCGCCATAACGCCGTCATCACAGGCCACCACCAGCAGGGCATGGTCAATACCACCAACCCCCGCCAGCATGTTGGAAAGAAACTTTTCGTGTCCGGGGACGTCAATAAAGCCCAGCACGCGGCCATCGGGCTGCGGCCAGTAGGCATAACCCAGATCGATGGTCATACCGCGCTTTTTCTCTTCCGGCAGGCGATCGGCATTCACGCCCGTGATGGCCTGCAACAAGGTGGTTTTTCCGTGGTCAACATGACCGGCGGTGGCAATAATCATTTCAACAACATCTCCAGAAATCGCTCTTCATCTTCAAGACAGCGTAGATCCAGCCACATTCGGCCATCGTAAATCCGCCCGATAACCGGCGTTGGCAGGGCACGCCAGCGCGCAGAGAGCGCATCAAGCTGGCTGCCGCGGCCATCGCGCGGGGTGAAAGTCAGGGCCGCGCTGGGCAGCCGATCCACCGGTAACGAGCCACTGCCAATTTGCGACTGGCAGGACTCAATGCGCACGTCGAAATCGGCGTAATGCGACGCGACATTGGGCAACAGTAACTCGGCCTGCGCGCGAATCGAGGCGGCATCACGCGTTAACAGACGCAGCGCTGGCAGGCGTTCCGCCAGTTTCTCCGGGTGGAGATAGAGTCGCAGCGTCGCGTCCAGCGCGGCAAGCGTCATTTTATCGGCGCGCAGGGCGCGCTTGAGCGGATGCTGCTGCAGCTTCGCAATCAGCTCACGCTTACCGACAATGATCCCGGCCTGCGGCCCGCCCAGCAGTTTATCGCCAGAGAAACTGACCAGGCTAACGCCCGCCGCAATCATCTCCTGCACCATCGGCTCTTTCGGCAGACCATACTGGCTTAGATCCACCAGCGAGCCGCTGCCGAGATCGGCAATCACCGGTACATTCAGCTCGCGGCCAATCGCCGCCAGCTCAGCCTCTTCAACGGTTTTGGTGAACCCTTCAATATGATAATTACTGGTGTGGACCTTCATCAGCAGGGCGGTGTTTTCATTAACCGCCGCACGGTAATCTTTCGCATGGGTCCGGTTAGTGGTACCCACTTCCTGCAGGGTACAGCCCGCCTGGCGCATCACGTCCGGGATGCGAAACGCGCCGCCAATCTCCACCAGTTCGCCGCGCGAGACAACCACCTCTTTGCCGCAGGCGATCGCCGCCAGCATCAACAGGACCGCCGCCGCGTTGTTATTCACAATGCAGGCATCTTCAGCACCGGTGAGCTGACAAAGCAGATCCGCCAGGGCCCGATCACGATGCCCGCGTCCTGCACCGCCGAGATCGTACTCCAGCGTGACAGGCGAACGCATGGCCTGCGTAACGGCGTCAACCGCCTCTTCTGCCTGCTGCGCACGCCCGAGATTGGTATGCAGGACGGTCCCCGTCAGGTTAATCACCCGGCGCAACGCGCTTTGCCCTTTCTCAACCAGCCTCTGTTCCAGCGCCTGCTCCCACGCCACGCACCAGGCGGGCAAGGCATTTTCTGCCTGAATATGGCGCCGGGCCTCGTCCTGAAGCAGACGTAACATCTCAACCGTTGCGGTATGGCCGAACCGCTCGACAGCGGAATGAATAAGGGGTTCTCGAAGAAGTCGGTCGGTAGCAGGGATCTGGCTGTACAGGGAGTGATGAGTAGTCATGAAAGCGCCTGGCGAGTAAATATCATCCCCCCTCCCGACGGGAGAGGGAGTTAACATGTGGAGGGATTGTACCGCCTCCTGACGCGAAGTGTTATAACCCGCGTCAAGCCTTTGGCGGTTCGGTACGGGCGAAGCTCTCGCGCTGGAAGAGCGTTTCGGCGAGCTTCACCAGCAGTGGACGGTCGACGCACCAGCCCGGAGAGACGCGACGAAAGTTGAGATAACCAATGGCGCAGGCGATAGCGATCGTCGCCAGATTCAGGCTATCCGTTGCAATTTTGCCCTCCTGGATGAGCTGCTCGCACCGGTCCAGGCTTCGGTTGATTTTCTCACGCTGGCGCAGCAGCTCCGTTTCCGACTGCTGAGCAACGGGCCTTGCCTGCTCGCGCACGGAAGTTAACGCCGCATCCATGATGCCATCGGCCAGGGCTTCAATTTGCTTCACTGCCAGGGCCGCTTTCGGATCTGCCGGTAACATGGCTGGCGCAACGCCGAGCAGCTCGATGTACTCAGCGATAATCGGGGAATCAAACCAGTATTCGCCCTCGTCCGTTACCAGTGCCGGGACTTTCCCCAGCGGGTTGTACTGCGCAACGCCGTTTTCGGCGTTGTACGGCTGTTCATTAACGAATTCAAATTCAATCCCTTTCTCCAGCAGGAGAATCGAGATCTTTCGCACGAAGGGACTGGTGTAGCTGCCGATGAGTTTCATTGCCTGATCCTTGATGCCAGAAAAAGTCAGTATGGATCAAGCGCTGAAAAAAGGGCAGGTATGCATGTCGCATTCCTGCCCGGCGAGGATCAATGATCAAGATAGAGATAGTGCATCCAGCTGGTCATGCGCAGCAGGACTTTACGCATCACCGAGACGTGCGCAAAATGGTCGGAATAGACCGCCACCTGCGCGTAAATACCGTCCGGCAACGCATCCACCTCGGCGTTCGGCTCCAGTTCTATCAGCGCCTGCACGCCATCCGTTCCCGGTGTCACCGTTAACGACTGTAGCGCCCCCTGTGCCTGATACGAGCCCCCTGGCACCACCGGCAGAATGCTGGTGAGCTTGCCAGAGAAGACCTGCCCCGGCAGAGCGTTAAACACCACTTCCGCTTCATCGCCCGGCTTCAGACGCAGCAGCGAGTTCTGACGGAACTGGGCCACAATCTGACGTTTCTGTTCAGGAATAAAGACCATAACCGGGCGCAGCGGCAGCGCGGCGGCATACGTTCCCGGGCGAATCAGCACCTGGGTGATGTAGCCATTGCTCGGCGCACGCACCACGGTCTGATCCAGGTTGTATTTGGCTTCGGCCAGCTGGGCGCGTAAAGAGGCTATCTGCGACTGTTCGCCGTTCACCATGCTGTCCAGCTGGCTTTTGATCTGCGTCTGTTCCGCCACAGAGCCTTTTACCAGCGCATCCTGTGCCAGATAGTTCTGCCGCGCGTTGTCGATATCGCTTTCAGAGAACGGGTTTACCTTCGCCTGGCTGCCTTTCAGGTAGCGCTGGTAATCTTTATACAGACGGTCCCGCTCCGCGGAGACCCGCGTGGTGTTGGCTACCGCTTCCGACAGCTGTGCTTTGAGCACGTCAATATTGTGCGTCGCGGTCACCAGGTCGGCCTGCAGTCTGTCGACACGAGCCTGATAGCGACCTGGATCAAGTTTAAATAACACTTCGCCTTTTTTAATGAGCTGGTTATTTTTATCGGTGACTTCGCTGACCACCCCGGTCACCTGCGGCGTAATCGGAATAGAAATAACCGCCTTTTGCGCCGTAAACGTATACGGGTGGTTATAGTTCATTAATAAAATGAGACCCGCCACGATAAATACCCCGCCTAATGTGGCGGTGGCGAGCGTCCACTGGTTAACCGGAATACGAAATATTTTAAAAATCGCCCAGGCAAACGCCACGTAGGTCAAAATAATCAACAGATCCATAATTAGCGCTCCAGCGTTTTCGTATCAGCAGTGGGCTGTACCGCTGCCAGCTTTTGTTCTAATTCGGCCACGCGTTTGGCCAGCGCATCCATACCTGGCACCTCATCAGGTTTGGTGATGTGGTTTTGCATGCCCCAACCGCGATCTTCCCGGTACAATGTGGCCCAGATCCACAGGAACGGCCAGATGGCATGGAGCGTAAACAGGCTAATCCAGCCCGCCGTGTGAATCGCATCGGCATGGGGATGATTACGCTTTTTGGCCATATTATAGGGGATGTCATGAATGGCGATGATTCCGTAAAAAAGAACCAGAAATACAAAAATCAATACGCCCAGCGCGAAATAGTTGAGAAACATATTCTCCTCACTTAAACAACGTCAACTCATTAAATTAATAAAACAGTACGCAACCTAATTAATTTATTTTTAAACATAAAAGGTATGCGGGTAATTTCAGAGCCGGGGAGTATCGTTTTTTATAATATCTCCATGCAAGTTTATAAACGTGTCAAAATATATCCTGAATAATAATATACTTAACCTTACATTATGAGCGTAATCCAGGTTTTAACTTTTCGCCATACCACATCTTAAAAGTGGTTTTTTAGCTTTATGTGTGTGTCGTAATCATCCTGGCGTTGAATCGCAGAGCAGAATTTGTCAGCGATCACATCCGGAGAAATCTGCATAAAAATTTTTTGTGAATTCAGTCACAACTCAGAAACAAACTCGCGACAACCAAATGTGATTCACATCACAAAAAGAAGGGTGTTTTGCCGATTTTCTCCCCATTGTGTTTTTTTTAGACTGCGGTTTTGTGATTCAGATCACCTCATTTCCCGTCACACCCCCTTCGTTTACGTGATTGCGATCACACAATTTTTCGCTGTCTGGACAGTTGAACGATTCAGTGCCAGATTTCACAGCATCAGAACAGGGCCCGGCTACCTCTGCCGCCTCATTAACAATAAACCTCGGGCCGCAAGCCTAAGCGTAAACAGAAGAAGGGGTGTTTTATGTCATCCGATTTCAAGATCAAAGTTCAAAGCTTTGGTCGTTTCCTCAGCAATATGGTGATGCCAAATATCGGCGCGTTTATCGCGTGGGGTATCATCACTGCATTATTCATTCCGACAGGGTGGTTGCCTAACGAAACGCTGGCGAAACTTGTTGGCCCCATGATTACTTACCTGCTGCCCCTGCTCATCGGTTTCACCGGTGGTCGTCTGGTGGGCGGTGACCGTGGTGGCGTAGTGGGTGCCATCACCACCATGGGCGTTATCGTCGGTGCGGATATGCCGATGTTCCTCGGTGCGATGATTGCCGGTCCTCTGGGTGGCTGGGCGATTAAGAAATTCGACGTCTGGGTTGATGGCAAAATCAAATCCGGCTTCGAAATGCTGGTGAACAACTTCTCTGCGGGCATCATCGGGATGATCCTCGCGATTCTGGCGTTCCTCGGCATTGGCCCGGCAGTTGAAGTCCTGTCCAAGATTCTGGCGGCGGGCGTTAACTTCATGGTGGCGCACGACATGCTGCCGCTGGCGTCTATCTTTGTTGAACCGGCGAAAATCCTGTTCCTGAACAACGCCATTAACCACGGTATCTTCTCACCGCTGGGTATTCAGCAGTCTCATGACCTCGGCAAGTCCATCTTCTTCCTGATTGAAGCGAACCCGGGTCCGGGTATGGGCGTTCTGCTGGCGTACATGTTCTTTGGTCGCGGCAGCGCGAAGCAGTCTGCTGGCGGTGCGGCTATCATTCACTTCCTGGGCGGTATTCACGAAATTTACTTCCCGTACGTGCTGATGAACCCACGTCTGATCCTGGCCGTTATCCTCGGCGGTATGACCGGTGTGTTCACCCTGAGCGTGCTGGGTGGTGGTCTGGTTTCTCCGGCGTCTCCGGGTTCTATCCTGGCGGTACTGGCAATGACGCCAAAAGGTGCCTATTTTGCTAACATCGCGGCTATCTGTGCGGCAATGGCGGTCTCCTTCGTGGTCGCTTCTATCCTGCTGAAAACCAGCAAAGTGAAAGAAGATGACGATATCGAAGCGGCAACCCGTCGTATGCACGACATGAAAGCCGAGTCCAAAGGCGCAACGCCGCTGTCAGCGGGTGATGTTTCTAACGACCTGAGCCACGTGCGTAAAATCATCGTTGCCTGTGATGCCGGTATTGGTTCCAGCGCAATGGGTGCCGGCGTGCTGCGTAAGAAAGTGCAGGATGCGGGCCTGACCAATATCTCAGTGACCAACAGCGCCATTAACAGTCTGCCACCGGATGTTGACCTGGTGATTACGCACCGCGATCTGACCGAACGCGCCATGCGCCAGGTACCGCAGGCACAGCATATTTCGCTGACCAACTTCCTCGACAGCGGCCTGTACACCAGCCTGACCGAACGTCTGGTGGCCGCGCAGCGTCACGAAGACAACGAAGTGAAAGTGCGCTCCGGCCTGCAGGACAGCTTCGACGAGAGCAACGCCCACCTGTTTAAACTGGGTGCGGAGAATATCTTCCTCGGCCGTACCGCAACGACCAAAGAAGAGGCCATTCGCTTTGCCGGTGAGCAACTGGTAAAAGGCGGCTACGTTCAGCCTGAATATGTCGACGCGATGATGGAACGCGAAAAACTGACGCCAACCTACCTGGGCGAATCCATCGCGGTGCCGCACGGTACGGTGGAAGCGAAAGACCGCGTGCTTAAAACCGGCGTGGTGTTCTGCCAGTATCCTGATGGCGTGCGCTTCGGTGAAGAAGAAGACGACATTGCCCGTCTGGTGATTGGTATCGCCGCTCGCAATAACGAGCACATTCAGGTGATTACCAGCCTGACCAATGCGCTGGACGATGAGTCCGTCATTGAGCGTCTGGCCAATACCACCAGCGTGGAAGAAGTGCTCGCGCTATTGAACAAATAACCGTACTCCTCCCTCTCCCTCCGGGGAGAGGGCTAGGGTGAGGGGTAAACGTTCCTCACCCCAGCCCTCTCGGGTAAAAACATTGATAAAGGTTAACACTATGAAAGCATTACATTTTGGCGCAGGTAATATCGGTCGTGGCTTTATCGGCAAACTGCTGGCAGACGCGGGCATTACGCTGACATTCGCCGATGTGAATCAGGTCGTTCTGGATGCCCTGAATGCCCGTCATAGCTACCAGGTACACGTGGTGGGAGAAAACGAGCAGGTTGAAACGGTCTCTGGCGTCAACGCGGTAAGCAGCATTGGTGACGATGTTATCGACCTCATCGCCAGCGTTGATCTGGTGACCACCGCGGTGGGCCCGGTGGTACTTGAGCGCATCGCGCCTGCGGTCGCAAAAGGCCTGGCAAAACGTAAAGCGCAGGGCATTGATACCCCGCTGAACATCATCGCCTGTGAGAACATGGTGCGTGGCACCACGCAGTTGAAAGGCCACGTTCTGGCCGCCGTTGCGGACGAAGACAAAGCCTGGGTGGAAGCGCACGTTGGCTTCGTGGATTCTGCCGTTGACCGTATCGTTCCGCCGTCAGAATCTGCGACTAACGACCCGCTGGAAGTGACGGTGGAAACCTTCAGCGAGTGGATCGTGGACAAAACCCAGTTTAAAGGCGCGTTGCCGACCATTCCAGGCATGGAATTAACTGATAACCTGATGGCATTTGTGGAACGTAAACTCTTCACGCTGAACACGGGTCATGCTATAACCGCGTACCTCGGAAAATTGGCCGGTCATCAGACTATTCGTGATGCGATCCTCGACGAGAAGATCCGCGCGGTGGTAAAAGGGGCAATGGAAGAGAGCGGCGCGGTGCTGATCAAACGCTACGGTTTTGATGCTGATAAACACGCAGCATACATCCAGAAAATCCTCGGTCGTTTTGAAAACCCGTATCTGAAAGATGACGTTGAGCGCGTGGGCCGCCAGCCATTGCGTAAACTGAGCGCGGGCGATCGCCTGATTAAGCCGCTGCTGGGCACGCTGGAATACGGCCTGCCGCACGCCAACCTGGTGAAAGGGATTGCCGCCGCGATGCACTACCGCAGCGAGCAGGATCCACAGGCGCAGGAGCTGGCTCAGTTGATTGATGAAAAAGGCGCGCAGGCGGCGCTGGCGCAGATTTCCGGTCTGGACGCCAACAGCGATGTGGTTGCGGAGGCGGTTAACGCATATAACGCAACCAAATGATGCACAGTGAGGCGCAGGTAATCCTGCGCCCTGATTACAGATTGTCAGATATGCAGGCAATAATGGAACAAACCCAGGCCTTTGAAAATCGTGTGCTTGAGCGTCTGAATGCTGGCAAAACCGTACGAAGTTTCCTGATTACCGCCGTCGAGTTGTTAACCGAGGCGGTGAATATCCTGGTACTTCAGGTGTTTCGCAAAGACGACTACGCGGTAAAATATGCTGTAGAACCGTTACTGGACGGCGACGGACCGCTGGGCGATTTATCCGTGCGTCTGAAGCTGATATATGGTCTTGGCGTGCTGAACCGGCAAGAGTATGAAGATGCGGAGCTGTTGATGGCGCTGCGCGAAGAGCTCAATCATGACGGCAATGAGTACACCTTTACCGATGACGAGATCCTCGGCCCCTTCGGCGAGCTGCATTGCGTTACCGCGCTCCCCCCTGCCCCCCATTTTGATAACAGCGACCCGGAACTGTACGCCATGCAAAAGCTGCGTTATCAACAGGTTGTCCGTTCCACGATGGTTCTTTCCCTGACTGAGCTGATTTCCCGAATCAGCTTAAAAAAAGCGTTTCAGAAGTAAGCCTGCTCACATTGGTGTATCCTTCCCTCTAAATTCCCCGTTTTCAGAGTTATTTGTCATGAAAGAAGTCGAAAAGAACGAAATTAAACGCCTGAGCGACCGCCTGGATTTGATCCGCCATCAGATGGCCGGCCTCTCGCTGGTAGACTCCGCCGAGAAGTACGCCGAGCTTGAAAAAGAGACCGCGAAGCTGGAAGCGGAAATCGAGCGTCTGCGTGAAGTAAAAGGCCAGAAGCTGAGCAAAGAAGCGCAGAAGCTAATGAATATGCCGCACCGTCGCGCCATCACCAAAAAAGAGCAGGCCGACATGGGCAAGCTGAAGAAAAGCGTCCGGGGTCTGGTGGTGGTCCACCCGATGACCGAGCTTGGCCGCGAGATGGGTCTGAAAGAGATGACGGGGTTTTGTAAGACGGCGTTCTGATCATTCCCCTCTCTGTGGGTGAGGGCATCAGGCCCCACCCTGCTTTTAATAGGCCCAACCAATCCCCCCTTTCTTTCTTCCCTGGTTCACAAATCCATTATTTCCGCTCACAAAACCATTGCCAGTCCATAACATCTGGTTTACCATTTGTTGTCATTACCCCTACAACACAATATTGGCAGGACCACTTTTACACAGACTGTGACGCAGAGATGAGCGGAGACTCACCCGCAGCATAGGCTGTCTGGTCCCCAGGAGACCTGCATGAGCCTCTGGCAACAAAACTACGACCCGGCCGGGAATATCTGGCTGTCTAGCCTGATCGCATCGCTGCCGATCCTGTTCTTCTTCTTTGCGCTGATTAAGCTCAAGCTGAAGGGCTACCTCGCCGCGACGTACACCGTCGCCATCGCGCTGCTGGTGGCGCTGTTCTTCTACAAAATGCCGATCGATCGCGCGCTGGCCTCCGTTGTCTACGGTTTCTTCTACGGCCTGTGGCCGATTGCGTGGATCATCATTGCCGCAGTCTTTGTCTATAAAATCTCAGTCAAAACCGGGCAGTTCGACATCATTCGCTCGTCGATTCTCTCCATCACGCCGGACCAGCGCCTGCAGATGCTGATTGTTGGCTTCTCCTTCGGGGCGTTTCTGGAAGGGGCGGCAGGGTTTGGCGCACCGGTGGCAATCACCGCCGCGCTGCTGGTGGGGCTGGGATTTAACCCGCTCTATGCCGCCGGTCTTTGCCTGATCGTCAACACCGCACCGGTGGCGTTTGGCGCGATGGGTATTCCGATTCTGGTCGCAGGCCAGGTGACTGGCCTGGACAGCTTCGAAATTGGTCAGATGGTTGGCCGCCAGCTGCCGTTCCTGACCATTATCGTGCTGTTCTGGATCATGGCGATTATGGACGGCTGGCGCGGCGTGAAGGAGACCTGGCCTGCGGTGATGGTGGCGGGCGGTTCGTTCGCTATCGCCCAGTATCTCAGCTCCAACTTCCTTGGCCCGGAGCTGCCGGACATCATCTCTTCGCTGGTGTCGCTGGTCTGTCTGACGCTGTTCCTGAAACGCTGGCAGCCGGTACGTATTTTCCGCTTCGCCGATATGGGTGCATCGCATGTGGATCAGACGCTCGCCCGCACCGGCTACACCGCCGGGCAGATCGTCCGCGCCTGGTCACCGTTCCTGTTCCTGACCGCCACCGTAACGCTCTGGAGCATCCCGCCGTTTAAGGCCCTGTTTGCCCCGGGCGGTGCGCTGTATGACATGGTGATTAACATCTCCGTGCCGTTCCTCGACAAGATGGTCGCCCGTATGCCGCCGGTGGTGCACGCTGCCACGCCGTACGCCGCGGTGTATAAATTCGACTGGTTCTCCGCCACCGGCACGGCCATCCTGTTTGCCGCACTCCTTTCTGTGGTGTGGTTGCGCATGAAGCCGGCCGCCGCGGTACAGACCTTTGCGGCGACCATTAAAGAATTGATGCTGCCGATCTACTCCATCGGCATGGTGCTGGCGTTCGCGTTTATCTCGAACTACTCCGGCCTGTCATCAACGCTGGCACTGGCGCTGGCCCATACCGGCCACGCCTTCACCTTCTTCTCGCCGTTCCTCGGCTGGCTGGGGGTGTTCCTGACCGGTTCAGATACCTCGTCTAACGCCCTGTTCGCCGCCCTGCAGGCGACGGCGGCTCAGCAGATTGGCGTCTCTGACGTGCTGCTGGTGGCCGCGAATACTACCGGCGGCGTGACCGGGAAGATGATCTCTCCCCAGTCCATCGCCATTGCCTGTGCGGCAGTAGGGCTGGTGGGTAAAGAGTCCGACCTGTTCCGTTTTACCGTGAAACACAGCCTGATATTCACCTGCATGGTCGGGGTGATCACCACCCTGCAGGCCTATGTCTTAACCTGGATGATCCCATGATAGTTATGCCCAGACGCCTGTCCGACGAGATTGCCTCTCGCGTGCGGGCGCTGATTGAAGAACAACAGCTTGAAGCGGGTATGAAATTGCCCGCCGAACGTCAACTCGCCGCCCAGCTTGGCGTGTCGCGCAATTCCCTGCGTGAAGCGCTGGCGACGCTGGTCAGCGAAGGGGTACTGGTAAGCCGTCGCGGCGGCGGCACCTTTGTGCGCTGGCAACATGACGACTGGTCCGAGCAAAACATCGTCCAGCCGCTCAAAACCCTGATGGAGAATGACCCGGACTACAGCTTCGACATCCTCGAAGCCCGTCACGCCATCGAAACCAGTACCGCCTGGCATGCGGCCATGCGGGCAACCGATGCCGACAAAGAGAAGCTCAAAGCCTGCTTTGAGGCCACGCAAAGCAGCAACCCGGATATCGCTTCGCAGGCGGATGTCCGCTTTCACCTGGCGATTGCCGAGGCGTCGCACAACGTGGTGCTGCTCCAGACCATGCGCGGTTTTTTCGACCTGCTGCAATCCTCCGTGAAGCAGAGCCGCCAGCGCATGTATCTGGTCCCACCGGTCTTTGCCCAACTGACCGAACAGCACGAGGCGGTGCTGAACGCCATTCTGGCCGGTGATGCCGAGGCCGCACGCAAGGCGATGATGGCGCATCTGGGCTTCGTCCACACCACCATTAAACGATTTGATGAAGATCAGGCCCGACAGGCGCGTATTACCCGTCTGCCTGGCGACAGTGATATATCCAGGGAGAACAAAGCATGATTATTTCAGCAGCCAGTGACTACCGCGCCGCGGCGCAGCGTATTTTGCCGCCGTTCCTGTTCCACTATATCGACGGCGGGGCCTATGCCGAATATACCCTGCGCCGTAACGTGGAAGATCTGTCGGAGGTGGCTCTGCGTCAGCGCGTGCTGAAGAATATGTCGGATCTGAGCCTTGAGACGAAACTGTTTAACGAAACGCTCGCCATGCCGGTAGCGCTCGCCCCGGTCGGGCTGTGTGGTATGTACGCCCGTCGCGGTGAAGTGCAGGCCGCTGCCGCGGCGGATGCCAAAGGCATTCCGTTTACCCTTTCCACCGTCTCGGTCTGCCCGATTGAAGAGGTCGCCCCGACCCTCAAGCGCCCGATGTGGTTCCAGCTGTACGTCCTGCGCGATCGCGGCTTTATGCGTAACGCGCTGGAGCGCGCCAAAGCGGCGGGCTGTTCCACACTGGTCTTTACCGTTGATATGCCCACCCCCGGCGCGCGCTACCGTGATGCCCACTCCGGCATGAGCGGCCCGAACGCTGCCCTGCGTCGTTACTGGCAGGCGGTAACACATCCGCAGTGGGCGTGGGATGTGGGCCTGAATGGCCGTCCACACGATCTGGGTAACATCTCGGCTTATCTCGGTAAACCTACCGGGCTGGAAGATTATATCGGCTGGCTGGCGAACAATTTCGATCCGTCCATTTCCTGGAAAGACCTGGAGTGGATCCGCGAATTCTGGGACGGTCCAATGGTGATCAAAGGGATCCTCGACCCGGACGACGCCCGCGACGCGGTGCGTTTTGGCGCAGACGGGATAGTGGTCTCGAACCACGGCGGACGTCAGCTCGATGGCGTCCTTTCATCCGCACGCGCCCTTCCGGCGATTGCCGATGCGGTTAAAGGCGACATCGCTATCCTCGCCGACAGCGGTATTCGTAACGGGCTGGATGTGGTACGTATGATTGCGCTCGGCGCCGACAGCGTACTGCTGGGACGCGCTTATCTTTACGCGCTGGCCACCAGCGGCCAGGCAGGGGTAGCAAACCTGCTCAACCTGATTGAGAAAGAGATGAAGGTTGCTATGACTCTCACCGGGGCGAAAACAATCGGCGAGATCAGCAAGGATTCTCTGGTGCAGGAGCTGAGCAAGATCCCTGCGGCACTGGCACCGCTTACCCACGGAGACGCGGCCTGATCCCCTCCGCTTAACCTACCTTACTCACGCGCCCGATCTCCTCCATCGGGCGCGTTTTTGTGTCGCAAATAACATCCAGATAACATATTAGATAAGAATATTTGACATCCCCTGCCACACGCAATTGTATAGACAAGCAAAGACAAGAACACAAAAACAACATCACATCAGAGAGGAGCGTATGGCCTATTCAGGTAAGGTGGATATTCAGCAGGTGATCGACGACAGTTCCTTTTCATGGTTTCACTGGCTACTCATTGTGCTGGGCTTTCTGGTGCTGGCGGTCGATGGGTTCGATACGGCGGCAATGGGCTACATCGCCCCGACGCTGTCGGCAGAATGGGGGATCCACAAACAGGATCTGGGGCCGGTACTGAGTGCCGCGCTGCTGGGACTGTCGCTGGGTGCGCTGATCGCAGGCCCGGTATCGGACCGGATGGGCCGCAAGCGCGTGCTGGTCTTTTCGTGTTTATTCTTTGGTGTTGCAAGCCTGGGCGCCGCCTGGGCACAAACCCTGAACACCCTGACGCTGTGGCGATTTCTCACGGGCCTGGGATTAGGTGCGGCAATGCCTAACGCCATCACGCTGATCTCAGAGTTTGCCCCTAAGCGCTGTCGCGCCATGGCAATTAATACCATGTACTGTGGTTTTCCTCTGGGCGCGGCGGGCGGCGGGGCAATATCCTCCTGGCTGATTCCTCATCACGGCTGGCGAAGCGTACTGCTGACCGGCGCAATTGCCCCGCTGATCCTGACGCTGCTGCTGGCGCTGCTTTTGCCGGAGTCGGTGAAGTTTCTGGTACAGCGTGGAAGAGACGTGATGCAGGTCCGCCGTATCGCCAGCCGCTTCGCCCGCGGCACGCTGGATGGCGTGACCGGCTTTTTCCTGGCGGAGGAGCGGGTCGCGTCTAAGAAAGGGAGCGTGGCACAGCTGTTTTCTATGCCCTGGCTGCCCGGCACCCTGATGCTGTGGGTGACTTATTTTATGGGGCTGGTGATTTATTACGTCCTGCTGAGCTGGATGCCGACGCTGATGCTGGGGATGGGTTATCCGCTGGCGGAATCTGCCTGGCTCACCTCGCTGTTCACCTTCGGCGGTACCGCAGGCATTCTTCTCGCCGGGTGGATGATGGACCGCTGGGAAGCGCACAGGGTGGTGGCAGGCGGGTTTGTCCTGACGATGGGGCTCATCCTGTTGCTCGGCATGGAGCATAATCACATCGCCCTGTTTGGCGGATTGATCTTCCTGATGGGGATCGCCATGAACGGCGCGCAATCAGGGATGCAAACCCTGGCCGCCACCTTTTACCCTACCGAGTGCCGTGCGACGGGTATCGCGTGGATGCAGGGAATTGGCCGTTTTGGTGGCGTGGCGGGTACCATGACCAGCGCGCAGCTTCTCTCCATGCAGTGGCAGGCAGACAGTATACTGATGATCCTCAGCCTGCCCGCGCTGGTGGCTGCGGGTGCCACCGTCTATAAAATGCTGCGCTGCCGCCCACAGGAACCCGGCGTCGCGTAGTGCCCGTCATTTCTGCTATGCTGCCCCCGCAATTAAGGGGGCAGCATGCTTAACATCGTTTTATTCGAACCAGAAATTCCGCCTAATACCGGCAACATTATCCGCCTGTGCGCCAACACCGGGTTTCGCCTGCATATTATCGAGCCGATGGGCTTTACGTGGGATGACAAACGCCTGCGCCGCGCGGGGCTGGATTATCACGAATTTACCGCGGTGGTTCGCCATCATGATTACGCCGCGTTTCTGGAAAGCGAAAAGCCAGAGCGCATGTTTGCCCTGACGACCAAAGGCACGCCCGCGCACAGTGCCGTAAGCTATCAGGCCGGTGACTATCTGATGTTTGGCCCGGAAACCCGCGGCCTGCCGGCCACGATTCTGGACGCCCTGCCCGCTGAGCAGAAAATCCGTATTCCGATGATGCCGGACAGCCGCAGCATGAACCTGTCGAACGCGGTGTCCGTGGTGGTGTATGAAGCCTGGCGCCAGCTGGGGTATCCGGGCGCCATTCTCAGAAGTTAAATGCCGTCACCATACTCAAACGTATGGTGAATGCCGTTGAAGTGCTGATCCATATCCATGGACGGTTTATCACTGTCTGGCTTACCGACGATGCGCGCCGGTACGCCAGCGGCGGTGGTGTGCGGCGGCACGGGCTGCAGCACCACAGAGCCCGCGCCGATTTTCGCGCCGCGGCCCACTTCGATATTGCCGAGGATTTTGGCACCCGCGCCAATCATCACCCCTTCACGAATTTTCGGATGGCGATCGCCGCTGGTTTTGCCGGTACCGCCCAGGGTAACCGACTGTAGGATCGACACGTCATCTTCAATGACCGCCGTCTCACCGACAACAATCCCGGTGGCATGGTCGAGCATGATCCCCCGGCCAATTTTGGCCGCCGGGTGAATATCAACCTGGAAGGTCACAGAAACCTGGTTTTGCAGGAAAATAGCCAGCGCGCGGCGGCCTTCCTTCCATAACCAGTGGCCGATGCGGTACGCCTGTAAGGCATGGAAACCCTTCAGGTACAGCAGCGGCGTAGAATATTTATCGACCGCCGGGTCACGCGTGCGCACGGCCTGAATATCACAGGCGGCAGAGGCGATCATTTCCGGGTCTGCGGCGTAAGCCTCTTCCACCACTTCACGAATGGCGATGGCGGGCATGATTGTAGACGCCAGCTTGTTGGCGAGCATATAGCTCAGGGCACTACCGAGGTTTTCGTGCTTCAGTAACGTTGCATGGTAGAAACTGGCCAGCATCGGCTCACAGTCGGCCAACGCCCGGGCTTCGGCTTTAATATTATTCCAGACGATATCCAGTTCTTCACACGGCATTGCTTACTCCAGACGATAGTATAATGACCAGCCAGTTCTGCGCTGGCTGGGTCATTCAGGTGACAATGGTTCCGACTAGTTACTGCTGCGCTCGTCCTTGCGCGCACGACCTAATAAGGTCAATGCTGCCTCGCGCGCATTTTTTCCGCAATACAATACCTGATAAATTTCCTCGGTTATTGGCATTTCGACACCAAAACGGTGCGCCAATTCGCGGACTTCTTTGGTATTGCGGTAGCCTTCAACCACCTGTCCAATCTTCTCCTGCGCGCCTTTTACATCCATACCCTGACCGAGCATCATGCCAAAGCGGCGGTTACGCGACTGATTGTCGGTACAGGTCAGCACCAGATCGCCTAAACCCGCCATCCCCATAAAGGTGGCCGGATCGGCACCCAGTGCCGCCCCGAGACGAGACATCTCGGTTAACCCACGGGTGATCAGCGCAGTACGTGCGTTTGCGCCAAAGCCGATGCCATCGGACATCCCTGCGCCTATTGCGATCACGTTCTTCACCGCGCCGCCCAGCTGCACGCCGATAAAATCGGGGTTGCTGTAGACGCGGAAACTCTTGCCGCAGTGCAGCAGGTGCTGAAGATCGTCCGCAAAGGCAGGATCCGTGGAGGCCAGCGAGATCGCTGTCGGCAGGCCTGCGGCCAGCTCTTTGGCAAAGGTTGGACCGGAGATAACCGCCAGCGGGATCTCCTCGCCCAGCACTTCGCGGGCAACGTCCTGCAGAAGACGACCGGTTTCGGCTTCCAGCCCTTTCGTCGCCCACACAATGCGTGCATCCGGGCGCATCAGCGGCTTGATCTGCTGTAGCACGTCGCCAAACACATGGCTCGGCACCACAATCAGAATATTGCGGCTGGCCGCCAGCGCGGTCGCAAGGTCGCTTTCCAGGTGCAGGGAGTCAGGGAACGGAACGTCAGGAAGGAACGCCACGTTGCAGCGGTCGTGCTGCAGCGTTGCGATATGTTTTGGGTCGTGGCCCCACAGGACCACCTCGTGACCATTTCTTGCCAGCGTGATGGCAAGAGCGGTGCCGTAAGAGCCGGCACCGATCACAGTCATTGACGCATTAACAGTGCTCATCAGGCATCCTGATGTTGTTCAGCACCTTCGCCAGCCTGCTGCTGCAGATAGTTCATGAACAGCGCATCAAAGTTAACTGGCGCAAGGTTCAGTTGCGGGAATGTACCGCGAGAAACCAGGCTGGTGATGCATTCACGCGCATACGGGAACAGGATGTTCGGGCAGTATGCACCCAGGCAATGCGCCATCTGGTTGCCTTCAATACCGCCGATGGAGAAGATACCGCCCTGCTGTACTTCACACAGGAATGCAGTTTCTTCACCCAGAGAGGCGGTTACGGTCACACGCAGTACGACTTCATACACGTCATCAGCCAGCTGGGTTGATGCGGTATCCAGATCAAGTTTAACCTCTGGCTGCCAATCTTTCTGGAAAACGTGTGGCGCATTTGGCGCTTCGAAAGAGACATCCTTGGTGTAGATACGCTGGATCTGGAAAGTCATTTCGGTGTTGTTTTGTTCTGACATGGAAAAACCCTTTTTAATTGTCCTAAAGTCTCTTAGCTCAGCAGGGGATCGAGTCCACCACGGGCGTCGAGCGCATACAAGTCATCACAGCCGCCAATGTGCTGCGCATCAATAAAAATCTGCGGAACCGTCGTGCGACCACTACGTTGAATCATCTCTTCGCGTTTAATCGCGTCACCATCGATCGGCAGTTCCTGGAACGTTACGCCTTTGCTGTTCAGCAGCGCTTTCGCACGGTGACAGAACGGGCAGGTCGCTTTGGTGTAGATCTCGATATTGGCCATCACTGAACTCCTTATTTACCGCGCACCAAAGGAAGGTTTTCTCCGCTCCAGCCGGAAATGCCTTCTTTCAGCACAGATACGTTTTCGAAGCCTGCTTTATGCAGCAGGCTGGCAGATTCCTGCGCCTGCATGCCGGTACCGTCAACAACGATAATCGGCTGGGCTTTATGCTTCTCAAGCTCGCCCACGTTGTTCGCTTTGATTTCAGCTGGCAGCAGGTTAATAGCGCCTGCAATGTGCCCTTTGCGGAAATCGTCACGCTGACGCAGATCGACCACGACGGCATCTTCTTTGTTAATCAGACGCGTCGCTTCACCACGGGTGATAACCTTAATCTTAGACGTCAGGCCCTTAAATGTGGTGAACAGCACAGCGGCCAGCAGGCCAATCCACGCGATGCTCAGAACCGGATGGCGGCTAACGAATTGCATAATTTCTTGCATGGAGGGTAACTACTCCCGACTTAGTGATTAAAAAAACCAGGACAGGAGTATACCTGTGCGTTGTGGCAAATACAGCCAGCGACCCTAAGCTAATCCATTTTCTGCGGCATGCCACCTAAAAAAATGCCTCAAAATGGTCGGAGAAGCATCTTGCCCCTGCCCTTTCTTTGATCTTCTGCGGCTATTTGATCGATTCAGCTGTAGTAAAATTACGCAAATTTTGACTCTTGAGCATGAGGTTGTCGCAATGTCGGTTTCTAAAAAACCTATGGTACTGGTGATTCTGGATGGCTATGGCTACCGTGAAGACCAACAGGATAACGCCATTTTCAACGCTAAAACCCCGGTTATGGATGCGCTGTGGGCAAAACGTCCCCACACCCTGATTGATGCATCCGGCCTGGAAGTGGGTCTGCCAGACCGTCAGATGGGTAACTCTGAAGTGGGTCACGTCAACCTGGGCGCCGGGCGTATCGTCTATCAGGATCTGACGCGTCTGGATGTTGAAATCAAAGAACGTACCTTCTTCGCCAACCCTGTGCTGTGTGGTGCGGTGGATAAAGCCGTTGCCGCAGGCAAAGCCGTTCATATCATGGGTCTGCTCTCTGCTGGCGGCGTTCACAGCCATGAAGATCATATTATGGCGATGGTTGAACTGGCCGCTGAGCGCGGTGCGGAAAAAATTTACCTGCACGCGTTCCTGGATGGCCGCGATACGCCACCGCGCAGCGCTAAAGGTTCGCTCAAAGCCTTCGAAGAAAAATTTGCCGCCCTGGGCAAAGGCCGCGTGGCGTCTATCATTGGTCGCTACTACGCCATGGATCGTGATAATCGCTGGGATCGTGTGGAACAGGCCTATGATCTGATGACGCTGGCTAAAGGTGAGTTCCAGTTCGCGACTGCCGTTGAAGGCCTTGAAGCCGCGTATGCACGCGATGAAAACGACGAATTCGTGAAAGCGACCGTTATTCGCGCAGAAGGCCAGGCTGATGCCGCCATGGAAGATGGCGACGCGCTGATCTTCATGAACTTCCGTGCTGACCGTGCGCGTGAAATCACCCGTGCATTCGTCAACAGCGATTTCGACGGTTTTACCCGTAAGAAAGCGGTGAATATCAACTTCATCCAGCTGACCGAGTACGCCGCTGACATTAACGCCCCATGTGCTTACCCGCCGGCTTCACTGGCCAATACCTTCGGTGAGTGGATGGCGAAAAACGATAAGACGCAGTTGCGTATCTCCGAAACCGAGAAATATGCCCACGTCACCTTCTTCTTCAACGGCGGTGTTGAAGAGCCGTTCAAAGGCGAAGATCGCATTCTGATTAATTCACCAAAAGTCGCTACCTATGACCTGCAGCCAGAGATGAGCTCTGCGGAACTGACCGAAAAACTGGTTGCGGCAATCGTTAGCGGCAAATACGACACCATCATCTGTAACTACCCGAACGGTGACATGGTGGGTCATACCGGGGTGATGGAAGCGGCGATTAAAGCGGTTGAAGCGCTGGACCACTGCGTTGAGCAGGTTGCCAAAGCCGTTGAATCCGTTGGCGGCCAACTGTTGATTACCGCTGACCACGGTAACGCAGAACAGATGCGCGACCCGGCAACAGGCCAGGCGCATACGGCCCACACCAACCTGCCGGTTCCGCTGATTTATGTAGGTGATAAAGCACTGAAAGCAGTGGAAGGCGGCAAGCTTTCTGACATCGCGCCAACCATGTTGTCGCTGATGGGTATGCCGATCCCTGAAGAGATGACTGGTAAGCCGCTGTTCATCGTGGAATAATCGCTCCCCATGAGGGGAAAGGCGATTTTTTCAATCACATGGGTCGTGAAGCCGCTTAGGTTATCAGTCAGACCTCTGTTTTACGCCAGCGCACTCAGCGCTGGCGTATTGCTGTGCGCCGCATCCGCCCACGCGGATGATCGCGACCAGCTGAAATCCATTCAGGCTGATATCGCCGCCAAAGAGCGTGCGGTACGTCAGCAACAACAGCAACGCGCGTCGCTGCTTGCTCAGCTTAAGCAGCAGGAAGAGGCGATCTCCGCCGCCGCACGCAAGCTCCGCGAAACACAAAACACCCTCGCCCAGTTGAATAAACAGATCGACGAGATGAACGCGTCGATTGCCAAACTGGAACGTCAACGCGATGCGCAGGAACGTAATCTTGCGGCACAGCTTGATGCCGCATTCCGCCAGGGTGAACACACCGGCCTTCAGCTGATCCTCAGCGGCGAAGAGAGCCAGCGCGGGCAGCGCCTGCAGGCTTACTTTGGCTATCTGAACCAGGCGCGTCAGGAGACTATCGCGCAGCTGAAACAGACGCGCGAAGAGGTCACCACGCAAAAAGCCGAACTGGAAGAGAAGCAGAGCCAGCAGCAGACGCTGCTCTACGAACAGCAGGCCCAGCAAGCGAAGCTCGAACAGGCCCGCAACGAGCGTAAGAAAACCCTTTCCGGCCTCGAGTCCTCCATTCAGGCGGGTCAGAGCCAGCTGAGCGAAATGCGCGCCAACGAATCGAAGCTGCGTAACAGCATCGCCCGTGCGGAAGCGGCAGCAAAAGCGCGCGCCGAAAAAGAGGCGCGCGAGGCGCAGGCCGTGCGCGATAAGCAGCAGGAAGCCTCCCGTAAAGGCACGACCTATAAACCAAGCGAAAGCGAACGCTCGCTGATGTCACGAACCGGTGGCCTGGGCTCCCCTCGTGGTCAGGCTTACTGGCCCGTTCGCGGTTCAATTCTGCATCGTTATGGCGAACAGCTGCAGGGTGAACTACGTTGGAAAGGGATAGTGATCGGTGCGTCTGAAGGTAGCGAAGTGAAAGCCATCGCCGATGGCCGCGTGATCCTGGCCGACTGGCTGCAGGGTTACGGGCTTGTGGTGGTGGTTGAGCACGGTAAAGGCGACATGAGCCTCTACGGCTACAACCAGAGCGCACTGGTCAGCGTTGGCACTCAGGTGCGCGCGGGTCAACCCATCGCCCTTGTGGGCAGCAGTGGCGGTCAGGGCCGCCCGTCACTCTATTTCGAAATTCGTCGCCAGGGTCAGGCGGTCAATCCACAGCCGTGGTTGGGAAGATAAGTTTTGCTTCAATTTCGTCGAATTGTTCTCTCCGTCGCCAGCGCACTGGCGCTGGCTGCACCGGTTTACGCCGGTAAACTCGCCATTGTGATTGATGACTTCGGTTATCGTCCTCACTACGAAAATCAGGTGCTGGCGATGCCGGCGGCCATTTCTGTCGCCGTCCTCCCCAATGCGCCACATGCACGTGAGATGGCGACCAAGGCCCACAACAGCGGCCATCAGGTGCTGATCCATCTGCCGATGGCCCCCATCAGCAAACAACCGCTGGAAAAAGATACCCTGCGCCCGGAGATGAGCAGCGATGAGATCGATCGCATCATCCGCGACGCATACAACAAAGTGCCGTATGCCGTGGGGTTAAACAACCATATGGGTAGCGCGATGACATCCAGCCTGTACGGGATGCTCAAAGTGATGCAGGCGCTGGAGCGTTACAACCTCTATTTCCTCGACAGCATGACCATCGGCAACAGTCAGGCGATGCGTGCCGCGCAGGGAACAGGTGTGAAGGTGATCAAGCGCAAGGTGTTCCTTGACGATACGCAGAACGAAGCAGACATTCGCATGCAGTTTAATCGCGCCGTACAGCTGGCCCGCCGCAATGGCTCGGCGATTGCCATTGGCCACCCTCACCCGTCTACCGTTCGCGTCCTGCAGCAAATGCTGCCAACCTTGCCTTCGGATATCACGCTGGTGCGTCCGAGCGATCTTCTGAACGAACCACAGGTTGATACGTCGACGCCGAACCAGGGGAAACCTGGGTCATCAACGCCGCGTAACCCGTTCCGCGGCGTAAAACGCTGTGTGCCGAAACAAGCCCCTGAACCGGTTTATGCGACCCGGTTCTTCTCTGTGATTGGTGAAAGCGTGAGCAATAGCACGCTGGTGAAATACGTCCAGCAGCAGTGGCAGGGATGGGGTAAAAAAGCATAACTATTTTATAAAGTGAGAGTCCGTATGTTCCCGGGCGGCGGACTCCCGTTCATCCTGATACTGATACCAGGCTTTGAAATATTTTAAAAAACTGTACAAGGTGGCATAGAGACCCGTTACCACCCCAACTTTTCCCTGCCGCCATGCCCCACTAAACAAATACCATTTAAAGAAAGCCCCAATAGCACTCACCACACCACGTGCGATTGATGGCCTGAGCGTCTGATATTTTACGACCCGGGTGGTATAGACATTTAGCTTATTAAACACTTCATGCAGGGAATAAAATGTGTCGTGCCTGACATGGCCTGGTATGCGCGTCACCCGCACCGCACCTATCGCCTTATCATCCACTGGTCGATTGTTAAATCTGACATGCTGGCGGTTGAACAATCTTAAAGGGAAATCTGGAGAAGAAATCGGATAAATGGTTCGCGTTCTCTCGCCTAAGACATACCAGTAGCGTGACAGGCTCCAGCCGTAATCCGCAGGTGGCTCCTCTCCAGACTTTAACGCCAGGATATACTGAACGGTGTCTTCATCAAGTATTTCGTCACTGTCCATACATAACACCCAGTCGTTCGATGACCGGGAAATAGCAATATTCATCTGCTCACCGTGCATTGCATATGGATGAAATATTGGCGTAATAGCATATTCCTGAAGGATAACTAACGTCTCATCTGAACTACCAGAATCTACAACAATAAACTCATCTGCAATACTCATTAACGGAGTTAAAACCTTATGTAACAAGCGAGCAGAGTTGTATGTCAAAAGACATACGGTTAGTTTAAACATGTGGTCTCCTGAACTCAGTCAAGTCACTCCTGACAAGATAGTGCCAGCTAACACTATTGTCACTTCCGAATCTGTACCTTATTTTGTTATTTTTTATGAAAAAGCTGGCAAGGTTCACTTTGGTCAATAAAAAACTCTATAACACGTTAGTCACCTCAGAAAGGATGACCGAACTCACAGAGTGAGAAGATTCATTAACTTATTGTTTACTAATAGCAAAATACTTATCTCACTTCTCTATTCCCGCAGTCATTCCTTTTCGTTGGCATTAAGATTATACTACCCACAGTAAAATGCTTAATTTGGTTCAGCGTGGTTATGAAAAAAATAATTGGTTATTTAAAGGAAATTAACAGGCAGCGGAACTATAAAACGAAAGAGTTAAAAAGACGGTTAAAGTTGCTTTCATTATCGCGACAACTACAGGATAAGCGACAAGAAAAAATTGACGTTTCCAGCATTAAGAAAATCCTTTTCCCTTTCGTTGATCTTGGAATTGGCGATGCGGTATGCCACACAGGAACCTGGCGTAACCTGAAAGATGCAGGCTATCAACTTCAGGTGATTGTTGAAGAGCGAAATCGCGATCTCTTCGAAAAGATGGTGTACATTGATGAAGTTTATGTTGTTGATATCAACAATATCGAGATAATGAAAGACATCGAGACAGATCTGGTGATAAGCCATTATTCCTGGATGAAAAGGAAGGAATTATTTAACACCCAAATTTTAGCTAAGATCCATTATAAATATGCGATTGGATTTGGTGGCTGGTTGGATAAACCTTATAACTTAATGTTACCCGTTAGTCCTGAGTTTCATATAACCCATCCCCAAAACAAAATACTTAACGCATTGAACGTTAAGCCAGCACTCCTCAGCTACTCCTTACCTGTTTTGCCCGAACATGAGGATTTTATAGACAATTATCTACAACCGCATGAAGGGAAAAAGATCGTTGTGCTTAACCCATTCGCGAGCGTTGCGGAACGCAGTCTTTCGCTACCTCAACTGGAGAAACTGGCGAATGAGATTGCACAACACCCGGATACTCAAGTCTTTATCATTGGTGAAGGTAAAAAACTGGCAGATCTTACCTTCGATGATGAGAAAATTACTGTTTGCCGTTTTAAATCGCTTTGGGATGCCATCACACTCATCAAAAAAGCCGATTTGGTGGTTTCCGTGGATACGGCTATCGTTCATATCGCCTGTGCTTATGACAAAAAACTTATTGCCGTCTATTTTTCGATGCTGCTGGATCATAATAAAAACTTTGAGGGCAATACAATTTTCGCACCTGTTGGTAAGAACTCGGAGCAGCTGATTTATGATAAGCGCCAAAATAAAATTAATATTGATGATATTTCGTCAAAAGTACTGAGTAAACTTAGTCAGGATAATTCCTTTAACTAATAAAGGGGCCTCAGGCCCCTTTTTATTGCTTTGCGTTCCGGTTATTGACAGAGGATACAACCAATATCATTCATTTAACGCGTCCGGATTAATGTAAATTGCTCCAGTAATAGGTCTTGCCTGTAGTATCCAGTACTGAGACATTCTTATCATAACCGGCAAGCCAGGATTGTACAGACTGGACAGGTTGACCCTGGCGATGGATCCCCAACCACAGTTCAGCAAGCGTGTTCACATCATCAGCAGACCAGACAGTATTGTAGTCACCGGTGTATTGCTTATCTTGATCAACCTGTTGCCCATACCAGATAAACACAGGGATATGCAGAGCCTCTCGGGGCGGATGCACATTACCATGAGAGTAAACGACAGCGCGCTGCGGATCACGAATCAAACCATGATCGGAAAAATACATGACCGAAGAACGCGAATTTTCCAGCATGCTAAACATCTTGCCCATCAATGTGTCTGTATACCGCACAGAGTTGTCATAACAGTCATCAGCCTCATTATCACCCTGTAACACCGCCTGGTTTGCCGGAAAGCGCGTACAGGAAGGTTCATGACTGCCATAGAGATGCAAGACGATCACTTTTTTGCCTGGAGCTTTTAATGCATTCAGCAGCAAAGGCAGCAGATCTTCATCGTAACCGCCTTCGAGCCATTCATGCTGTTTCGTATTCATGGCAATTCCGGTGATGACGTTGTTATGCGCCCCACCTTTACCCTGATGACTAAACCAATAAGTGTCATAGCCCGCTTTATTGGCAATATTTATAACATTATCACCATAATTTTTCGGATCGCGAATATTCACTTTATCAGCGGTCATGGCCAACGGTACGGCCATAATCGTGACCGGTGCTGGCGCTACAGCGTTACGGAACAGTAAAAGTTGCGATTTCTGTTTTTCCAGCTCTGGCGTTGTATCTCGTTGATAACCATAGATCCCCATATTCGCCGCTCGCTCAGACTCACCGATGACCAGCACATAGTTCTCAATACCGGTATCCGAAAACGTGAGCCTGTAATCGGGAATATTGTTACCGATATTGGCAATGACTGCGTTATCTTCCATAGCCTGCATAAATACTTTTGCCGTACTGACTGGCGTCGCCTGAACCACGCGCTGCGCCAGACTTTCGACGCTACTTTTCCGTAGCTGATGCTGTAAAGCCTGACCATAGAAAGCCAACAACGTTATACCAAGCACAATGGCAGGCCAGCGACGAAAACGTGGTGCAACAGGCCATGCGCCCATATTTGCGGTGTAAATAAAAAAAGCAGAGAGTGTGATAAAAATAATACATTCGCGCCAGTACAGGCTGAGCATTGAACTTGCTTCATCCGGTGTGGCGTGAATTATGCTCATTGCAAACCCATAACTGAATGCGGAATCGAAATTTCTCCATGCGTATAGCTGGAGAGAAATATCTGCCGCAACTGGAATGAGAAGTACAATCGCCAGCACATTGCGAATTAATTTATTGTCTATGCACTTCAGCATCAACAACATCAACAGGAAAACAAATGTTCTGTTAATGACTAAATTATATCGGGTGTGTAAAATATTTATAGTAATAAATATTAAAAGAGAAATGACCAGATTTAAAAAAGAAGTAAACCGTGAAGTTGTATCAATTAACTTCAGCGAAAGGTGTGTAGACATAATATTTTGACGAGCCTGACAGTGTCTTCCTGACGTAATTATTCTTAATAAAAGCGCGGAGAAGAAAGAGTGGTAATTAATTGAAAAATAACAAGAAAAATCCGAAAAGTCAAACTACCAAAAATAGCACTGGCACCCGTTGATACGGGTGCCAGCTGGTGGGTTTAATCCCAGCTCAGAATAACTTTCCCTGATTGACCAGAACGCATCGCATCAAAGCCTTTCTGGAAATCATCAATCGAGAAACGATGTGTAATAATCGGGGACAGATCCAGACCAGACTGAATTAATGCCGCCATCTTATACCAGGTTTCGAACATTTCACGGCCATAGATGCCTTTAATGAACAGCCCCTTGAAGATCACTTTATTCCAGTCGATAGACATATCTGACGGCGGAATACCCAGCATCGCGATACGACCGCCGTGGTTCATGGTGTCAAGCATGGTACGGAACGCCGGTGGCGCACCGGACATCTCCAGTCCAACATCGAAGCCTTCAGTCATGCCCAGCTCTTCCATCACGTCGGTCAGGCTCTCCTTAGAGACGTCCACCGCGCGGGTAACGCCCATTTTACGTGCCAGCGACAGACGGTATTCGTTCACGTCGGTGATCACGACGTTACGCGCACCCACGTGCTTCGCCACCGCAGCGGCCATAATCCCGATAGGGCCCGCGCCGGAGACCAGCACATCTTCGCCAACCAGGTCGAAAGAGAGCGCTGTGTGTACCGCGTTGCCGAATGGATCAAAGATGGAGGCCAGATCGTCAGAGATATTGTCCGGGATTTTGAACGCGTTGAAAGCCGGGATCACCAGATATTCCGCGAAGCAGCCCGGACGATTCACACCTACGCCAATGGTATTACGGCACAGGTGCGTACGCCCACCGCGGCAGTTACGGCAGTGACCGCAGGTAATATGACCTTCACCCGAGACGCGGTCGCCAATTTTGAAACCTTTGACTTCCTGACCGATGCCCACCACTTCGCCGACATATTCATGGCCGACAACCATTGGTACCGGAATGGTTTTTTGCGACCACTGGTCCCAGTTGTAGATATGAACGTCAGTGCCGCAAATAGCGGTTTTACGAATTTTGATCAGCAGATCGTTATGACCGACTTCCGGCTCCGGCACGTCGGTCATCCAAATCCCTTCTTCCGCTTTCAGTTTGGATAACGCTTTCATCACACGTCCTCAGGCAATTACGCCCAGCTGTTTGCCGATGCGGGTAAAGGCTTCCACCGCACGTTCAATTTGTTCAGGCGAATGCGCCGCAGACATCTGGGTGCGGATACGCGCCTGGCCTTTTGGTACGACCGGGAAGAAGAACCCGGTCACGTAAATGCCTTCTTTCTGCAGCTCACGGGCAAAGTTCTGCGCCACGACAGCATCACCCAGCATCACCGGGATAATCGCGTGATCGGCACCGGCCAGGGTAAACCCTGCCGCGCTCATTTTCTCGCGGAACAGACGCGCGTTGGACCACAGGCGGTCGCGCAGCTCAGCGCCGGACTCCACCATCTCCAGCACTTTGATGGAAGCGGCAACAATCGCCGGTGCGAGGGAGTTGGAGAACAGGTACGGGCGGGATCGCTGGCGCAGCCACTCCACCACCTCTTTACGCGCAGCGGTATAGCCACCGGACGCACCGCCCAGTGCTTTGCCCAGCGTACCGGTGATGATATCCACGCGGCCCATCACGTCGCAGTATTCATGTGAGCCACGACCGTTTTCACCCACAAAACCGACCGCGTGCGAGTCATCGACCATCACCAGCGCATCGTATTTATCCGCCAGGTCACACACGCCCTTCAGGTTGGCGATCACGCCGTCCATAGAGAACACGCCGTCGGTGGCGATGAGCACATGGCGAGCCCCCGCTTCACGCGCCTCTTTCAGGCGTGCTTCCAGCTCAACCATGTCATTGTTGGCATAGCGGAAGCGCTTCGCTTTACACAGGCGCACACCATCAATGATGGAAGCGTGGTTCAGGGCATCGGAGATAATGGCATCTTCTGCGCCCAGCAGCGTCTCAAACAGACCGCCGTTGGCGTCGAAGCAGGAGGAGTACAGAATCGCGTCTTCCATCCCTAAGAAGTTCGCCAGCTTTTTCTCAAGCTGCTTGTGGCTGTCCTGCGTACCGCAGATAAAACGTACGGAGGCCATACCAAAACCGTGGGTGTCCATACCGCTTTTCGCCGCAGCAATCAGCTCAGGGTGATTCGCAAGACCTAAGTAGTTGTTCGCGCAAAAGTTGATCACATGGCTGCCATCGGCAACGGTGATGTCCGCCTGCTGAGCAGACGTGATAATACGCTCTTCTTTAAACAACCCTTCCGCACGCGCGGTCTCAAGGTCGCTGTTTAACTGTTTGTAAAAATCACCACGCATTGCAATTCTCCAGACTCGGCAAATTTCGGCACATATTACCCAAACCTATAGTTCATGACGAGATGACACATTATCTCTTCTCGTTTTTGCAGCATAAATCACGTGTACCCTTGCGCTATGTCGGTGAATGGCTGAAGGGCAGCCATACTAATGATATGATAGAACCATTAGCGTCCGGGATTGTCCCCGGACTCCACACTTCAAAGGTTACTGTTATGATCATCGTTACCGGCGGCGCGGGCTTTATCGGCAGCAATATTGTTAAGGCTCTCAATGACAAAGGCATCACCGACATCCTGGTGGTTGACAACCTGAAAGACGGCACCAAGTTCGTCAACCTGGTGGATCTGAACATCGCGGACTATATGGATAAAGAAGACTTCCTTATCCAGATTATGGCAGGTGAAGAGTTCGGCGAGATCGAAGCCATCTTCCACGAAGGGGCATGCTCTTCCACCACCGAGTGGGACGGCAAGTACATGATGGACAACAACTATCAGTACTCTAAAGAGCTGCTTCACTACTGTCTGGAGCGTGAAATTCCGTTCCTGTATGCCTCTTCAGCGGCCACCTACGGCGGACGTACCTCTGATTTCATTGAATCCCGCGAATATGAGCAGCCGTTGAACGTTTACGGTTACTCCAAGTTCCTTTTCGACGAGTATGTGCGTCAGGTGTTGCCAGAAGCGAACTCCCAGATTGTCGGCTTCCGTTACTTTAACGTCTACGGACCGCGCGAAGGCCACAAAGGCAGCATGGCGAGCGTGGCGTTCCACCTGAACACCCAGTTGAATAACGGCGAAAGTCCAAAACTGTTCGAAGGCAGCGACGGCTTTAAGCGTGACTTCGTCTACGTAGGCGACGTTGCCGCCGTGAACCTGTGGTTCTGGGAAAATGGGGTATCCGGTATTTTCAACCTTGGTACTGGCCGCGCGGAATCCTTCCAGGCCGTGGCTGACGCAACCCTGGCGTATCACAAGAAAGGCAGCATTGAGTACATTCCTTTTCCGGACAAGCTGAAAGGCCGCTACCAGGCATTCACCCAGGCCGATCTGACTAACCTGCGCGCAGCGGGTTATGACAAGCCGTTCAAGACCGTTGCCGAAGGCGTAACGGAATATATGGCCTGGCTGAACCGCGACGCGTAAGTATGAGAATTCTGGTGATCGGCCCGTCATGGGTGGGCGACATGATGATGTCGCAAAGTCTCTATCGCACGCTCAAGGCGCGTTATCCCCAGGCGATAATCGACGTGATGGCACCCGCATGGTGCCGTCCGTTGTTGTCGCGTATGCCCGAAGTGAATGAGGCCATCCCGATGCCGCTCGGCCACGGGGCACTGGAAATTGGCGAACGTCGTAAACTCGGCCACAGTCTGCGCGAGAAGCGTTATGACCGCGCTTACGTGTTACCCAACTCGTTTAAATCCGCGCTTGTGCCCTTCTTCGCCGGCGTACCACACCGTACCGGCTGGCGCGGTGAGATGCGCTACGGTCTGCTGAATGACGCACGCGTGCTGGATAAAGAGGCCTGGCCATTAATGGTGGAGCGCTATGTGGCGCTGGCCTACGACAAAGGCGTAATGCGCAGCGCAAAAGACCTGCCGCAACCGCTGCTATGGCCACAGCTACAGGTCAGCGAGGGTGAAAAATCCCAGACCTGTAACGCGTTTGGCCTTTCCTCTGAACGTCCGATGATTGGCTTTTGCCCAGGTGCCGAATTCGGCCCGGCAAAACGCTGGCCGCACTATCACTACGCCGAACTGGCAAAACAGCTGATTGATGAAGGCTACCAGGTCGTCCTGTTCGGCTCGGCAAAAGACCATGAGGCAGGGAACGAAATCCTCGCTGCCCTCAGCACAGAACAGCAGGCCTGGTGCCGCAACCTGGCCGGGGAAACCCAGCTTGAGCAGGCGGTTATCCTGCTTGCTGCCTGCAAAGCCGTAGTCACCAACGACTCCGGGCTGATGCACGTCGCCGCCGCGCTCAACCGCCCTCTGGTTGCGTTGTACGGTCCAAGTAGCCCGGACTTCACGCCGCCGCTCTCAAATAAAGCGCGCGTTATTCGTCTGATCACGGGTTACCATAAGGTGCGAAAAGGCGATGCCGCGGAAGGGTATCACCAGAGCCTGATCGATATCACGCCGCAGCGCGTTCTCGAAGAACTCAACGAACTGCTGCTGAGCGAAGAAGGATAACGAATGCGGGTATTGATCGTTAAAACCTCTTCGATGGGTGATGTGCTGCATACGCTTCCGTCGCTGACGGACGCCATGCGGGCCATTCCAGGCATTCGTTTTGACTGGGTGGTGGAAGAGGGCTTCGCGCAGATCCCTACCTGGCATGAAGCAGTCGACCGCGTGATCCCGGTGGCCATCCGCCGCTGGCGTAAAGCGTGGTTTTCCACACCGATTAAAGCCGAGCGCAAAGCCTTCCGCGATGCGGTGCAGGCGCAGCGTTACGATGCGATCATTGATGCGCAGGGGCTGGTCAAAAGCGCCGCGCTGGTGACGCGCCTGGCACACGGCGTTAAGCACGGCATGGACTGGCAAACCGCCCGCGAACCGCTGGCCAGCCTGTTCTATAATCGTCGACACCACATTGCAAAACAGCAGCACGCGGTGGAACGCACCCGCGAGCTGTTCGCAAAAAGCCTCGGTTATGCAAAGCCGGAAACCCAGGGTGATTACGCAATTTCGCAGCATTTTCTGCGCGATGCAGATACATCTGCACAGCCCTGGCTGGTCTTCCTGCATGCCACAACGCGTGATGATAAGCACTGGCCGGAAACGCACTGGCGAAGGCTCATTGAACTAATGCAACCTTGCGGCATCCATATTAAACTGCCGTGGGGCGCTGAACATGAGCGGCAGCGTGCAGAACGCCTGGCCGCTGGTTTTTCGCACGTAGAGGTTTTACCTAAACTCACGCTGGCGCAAGTGGCTGCTGAGCTGGCCGGAGCTAAAGCCGTTGTTTCCGTTGATACGGGTTTAAGTCATCTAACCGCGGCGCTGGATCGTCCAAACATCACGATTTTTGGTCCGACCGATCCTGGTTTGATTGGGGGTTACGGTAAAAACCAGCATCAAATGGTCAGCCCGACTCAGCAAACGAAGGACATTAGCGCAGATGCTATTTTTTCATTTTTACAGGGCAGCCACTGGCTTTCCGACAGGGATATCTAACGCATGAGTTACGTATTTCTGCTGATTTTACTCCTTCCGGTAAAGCTTATCCGGAAGCTGTTTCGCAAAGACACAGGTAAGAACCTGGTCATTCAGACAGCCAAAATCGGTGATTTTGTTAATGCTACGCCTCTTCTGGCATACCTGCAAAAAAGCGATGTGCTCATCAGTCGCAGCGTGGGTGCGCTGGCGAAGCATGACGAAACGATCGAAGAGATTTTTTTTATCGAGCAGCATAAGCGTAGCCTGTGGCGTAAGCTTAGCTTTGCCTGCCGAATCATGAACCGCTACGACAATGTCTATCTTCTGCAACCCAACAGCGTAAATCTCTTTTTTGCCGCCGTCTGTAATGCCAAAAACAAACAATTTTTGAGTATTTACACTCGCAGATGGTATCACGGGATTTTCTATCTCACCGCCGACGGTACCGTTGAGCACGGCAAAAAAACGCTATCAGTGACCAATTACCTGAAGCTAGCCGACCGTTCGTTGACGTGGCAGGACTCTCCTAAGCACGCCACAAAGCCGCTGTTCAAACCAGCGACCTACCCGGCAATTCTCGACAAACCTGATGTGATCCGCATCGGCATCAGCATTGCCGCAGGTAATAAAGCCAAAACGGTGCCGCCGGTCATCTGGAAGCGAATTATTGACCATCTCGCCGACCTGCCCTGCGAGTTTTATGTGTTTGGCGCCCCTGATGAACAGTCGTGGCTGGACGATATCACCCGCGCTTACGGTGACATTCCTAACTTGATCAGTCTGATTGGGAAGATCACGCTGGAAGAACTCCCGTGGGCTATTTCAAAGATGGATTGCTATATCGCGTCTGATTCCGGGAATATCTACATTGCCGATGCAGTGGGTGTGCCTATCGTCATGTTGTTTGGCCCGTGCTGCCATTACGAACAACGCCCTCTCGGCAATGTTCTGTTGATTGGCAATGATGAGAATATTAACTCATACGTATTTGAAACGCGTTACTATTTCAGCCAACCGAAAGAAGAGCTGTTTGCCGTAAGTGAAACCGATCTGGATAAGATTGCGAGTTTATTGACGACAGTGAATAAAAACAAAAAAGAATCACTTGAGGCGTAAAATGGGCTCTTTGACCAAGCAACTGTATCGATATACGCATAAGCGTAATATGCGACATAATGAGAATTTATGGCCATTTATTAAATTATCCCGCAATGAAACCGGTGAAATATGTGATTTAAAATATAAGGGGTTGGATATCAAACTGACCTCTTTGTCCTCACTTCATCATCGATTCAATGGTGAGATCCTGATTGCGGCGTCAGGCCCCTCAATCAAACATATTGATTTTTCAAAATTGCCGACATCGGTAGCGACGGCAGGCGTGAACGGCGCCTGGCACCTTAATAATCAGCTCAACTTTAGTCTTTATTTCATTGTCGATATGACGTTTATCGACCGCCAAACGGCGCTTTTGAAACGATTAACAGGCTGTAAAAATGTTATTTTATTTACTACTGTCATGGGGATCGTCAAGCTTATAAAGCGGTTTTCCTACGAAAACATTCAATGCGAAATTTGTATCATTGAAGATATTTGTTATGAGACCTACAAACCTTCAATTAAACAGGATAATCTGCGTCAAGCTTTAGCAGACACACCAGAAATCGTTTTCTCTGATACGCATCCGAATATTGCTTTTAGTCGTGATGTGCGACATGGTGTGGTGGATGCTGGCACCGTGATATACTGGGCGCTCCAGATAATTTACTTTCTGGGATTCAAAAAAATTTACATTGCTGGCCTTGATATGAATAATTTCAACCAGCCACGTTTCTATGAAAGCAACGATACGATGTTGCCCTCATTTCTTGAGGATAAAGTGCATAATGTTGTGATCCCCGCGCTAACGCTGGCAAGCACCATTTTCAAAGATGATAACATTTCAGTTATCAATCTCTCTCCTCAAAGCGCTATCCCTGACTCCGTTTTTCCCAGAAAGGATTTTAGTGATGTCTTCAATTAATTTGCAACGCTACCTGTTCTATCCTTTTGTGCTCTTTATGTTTTTGAGCATGATTTTTTGCGGTGTCTCACGGGTAAATATCTTATTCCATATCACGCTGGCTCTGTTTATCATCACTATGATTATCAATAGTGAGACACGCACCCGTTTTATTAACGATCGTGACTTCCTTCCTGCACTGGGGATGACCGGTGCCTTTTTGCTCTACTTTTCACTCTCAAATTTGTGGGCGGAATCTTCACATCTTAGCTCAGCCATCAGCCATTCCTTTTATTTATTTATTTTCCTGTGCCTTTATCGTCAGTGTGAGTTACAGGAAAGAAAAAAATACATCATTGGCGCAGCCTATCTCGGTATCGTGGCACTGACGATATTAACGCTGATTTATGTCAATAAAGAGCATATATTTCAAAACCGACTATCGCGTGCTTTCCCGTTCTCCCCGGATAATGTCATTGATCTTGGGGGATATATGGCGCTGGGTATTCTATTGAGTGCCATTCTGGTTCGCGAAACGCGTAACTACTGGTTCTATATTCCCGTTCCCCTGCTGCTGGTCTGCTTGATTCTGACCCAAAGCCGTGGGCCTTTCCTTTCGATGATTGTCGCCGCTATCGTTGCGTTTCTGTGTAAACCGAAATGGAATTTTAAGCTGTTAGCGGGCTCGCTGATCGTATTGTTAGCTATTGGCTCCATCCTCTATTTCAGCGGCTTCTTCGATATATTCATCAAACGCGCGGAAGAATCTTCCCGTGCAGGCTCTGTCCGTTTCGGCATCTGGCAGCATGCCTTTGAAGTGGCGAAACAAAAAATGATTTTCGGCTGGGGTTTCAATAAAGAACTTGAATTCATTAACGGCTATGGTCAACCTGTTACCACAACGCATAGCCTTTATTTAGCGACTTTCCTGAAGGGCGGTGTAGTGGGGCTTCTGCTGCTTTTGAGTATGATTCTCTTTGCGGGCAGACAATGTCTTCGCCACCTTGCTGCTAATCACAAAGCAGAGATTGCGGTTATTGTCTTTGCGCTGATGTTCTATGTTACCCAGGGCATGTTTGTGATCAGCAATCCGCGAGAATACTGGGTGCTATTCTGGCTTCCACTTGCCATTATTTTCAGCACCCCGGTAAAAACCGCGCTGCAAAAATAATTGCAGAGGCGCCGATTAGTCGGCGCCTTTCTTATGAGCATAAAACTCCGCCAACGTCATCCCTACCGTCTTGTCGGATAACCAGCTAAAGAGCACTTCCAGATCCTGATACAACCCTTCAATCGCCGCCTCGTCTTTAAACGTAGGACTTCCACCCGGCATAAATTCCGAGGAATGCAGCATAAACTCCACGTAGTCATGTCCCTGTGACAGGCATTGCTGTGCGACCTGAATCATCTGCGACGCATTACCACCGGACGGTCTCAACCAGTTTACGGACGGTGAACGATATTTACCGCGCAGGCGATCGTAGCCCTGTTTGACGGTGTTCAGCCAGGCCGGATGCTTATACTGGATGCTCATCGGCACTTCGAGTAAGGGGCTATTGCCCGCTCGTGAGATATCGTCTGTATCAATAAAGTAGGCATGGTCTGGAAAGTGCTGATAATTGGTTCCGCCATTCCCCTGCGGGGCGCCTTTCGCGTTGCGCCAGTTCACGCGCGGTGTAACAGAGCAATCAACCTGGTAGCCCAGTTCAATCAGCAGTCTGGCGTAACGGCTATCAAATGCCCAGCGCCCGGCGCGATGGCTTAACATTTTGGTCTGGAAGGTCTCTTCCAGCAGACGGGTCATGAACAACACTTTCTCGCGCATCACCTCATCTGAAAATTCAATCAAATACGGCTGCCAGCGCCAGTCATCTCCCGTGAGATCGTATTCAGGAGGGCTATTCCAGGCATGAAGGTGCATCCCGACTTCACCCTGACCGCGGGCAATCACGTCTCTGGCGAACTCAATGAAAACGGGCTCAATGGCCATCTCATAATTTGTCAGCCATACGGGTTTAAAACCGAAACGCTCACAAAGCGTCTGGAACCGCGCCAGATAGCGCGCATTCTCCGTTTTAATGACGCGGTGATTTTGCCAGAGATTATCGCCTTCAGTATCAATCGTGATGATAAACGCTGGTTTTTTCATAATGAGTCCGCAAGACAGGAAAGTTAGCGCTATGTTACGCACTCTCCGAAGCATGAGTAAACCCTTCCAGGGAATTTCCTGAGATTATGGAGAAAGAGTGCAAGTCGCTATCAGGTCTATTAGAATTGCCAACAGTACAACGCCAATAAGATGATGATGAATAACTTACCTGACACGCCTGATTTGCGCATTTTACTTATCAAACTCCGCCATCATGGCGACATGTTGCTGACCACTCCCGTCATTGATTCGTTACGTCAAAAATGGCCGTTGGCACAGATTGATGTGCTGTTGTATGAAGAAACCCGCGATATGCTCGCCGCACACCCGGCGATCGGTACTGTTTACGGGATCGACCGTAAATGGAAGCAGCTGGGCACGCTGAAACATCTGCAAAAAGAGTGGCAGTTGCTCTGTGCGTTAAGGAAACAACATTATCACCTGGTGATTAATCTTGCCGATCAGTGGCGCAGCGCTATCGTCACCCGTTTCACCGGCGCACCGGTACGACTCGGGTTCGCTTTTCACAAGCGCAACAACGCATTCTGGCGGTTTTGCCATAGCGATTTGGTCTCTGTGGCCGGGCACAACGCGCTGCATACTGTCGAACAGAACCTCTCTATTTTGTCGCCATTACCGGTCACCGCTCAACCTGCCGTGACCATGGCCTACCTTGCTGAAGACTGGCACGCGGCTCACCAAAAGCTGATGCAAAACGGTGTGGGAGACAATTACATCGTGATTCAGCCTACGTCACGCTGGTTCTTTAAATGCTGGGACGAAGGCAAAATGGCGCAAACCATCACAGCGCTGCGGCAGGATGGTCACACTGTCGTACTCACCGCCGGGCCGGATAAAAAAGAGCTGGCGATGATCGATCGCATTCTCACCGCCTCGCCAGCGACGGGAGTCGTCTCGCTGGCGGGGCAGCTCACGTTGCGTCAACTGGCTTCGCTTATCGATCATGCGTCTCTGTTCATTGGCGTTGACTCCGTTCCGATGCATATGGCCGCTGCGCTTCATACCCCCTGTGTGGCATTGTTTGGCCCATCAAAACTCACCTTCTGGTCACCCTGGCAGGTTAATGGGGAAGTCATCTGGGCAGGTGATTACGGCCCACTGCCCGATCCAGACGCCATTGATACCAAAACAAAAGAACGCTATCTCGACGCCATTCCCGTTGATGCTGTCGTCTCCGCCGCAAGGAGATATCTGTCATGAAACACCATCGCCTGGCGATTGTTCGCCAAAAGTATCGCCCGGATGGCGGGGCAGAACGCTTCGTGTCTCGCGCCCTTACCGCGCTGAGCAACCAAAATCTCGAGCTCAACGTCATCACGCGCGAGTGGCAGGGTGAGAAACAGGACGACTGGCATATTCATATTTGCGATCCGCGTAAATGGGGCCGCATCAGCCGCGAACGCGGGTTTGCGCATGCCGCACGCGCCCTCTGGCAGCAGCAACAATTTGATATTGTGCAAAGCCACGAGCGTATACCAGGCTGCGACATTTATCGTGCTGGCGATGGCGTACACCGCCGCTGGCTGTTGCAGCGCGCGCGCATTCTGCCCGCCTGGCGCGCGCAAATGCTTATGCATGACCGCTATCATCGTTACGTAATGAATGCCGAACGTGAAATGTACCAGGCACCGGAGTTGAAAGCGGTTATCTGTAATGCGGAGATGATCAAACGCGAAATCGTTGAAGACTTTGATATTGACGCAAAAAAAATACATGTGATTTATAATTCAATCGATTCCACCCGCTTCGTTCCGGCAGAAGAAGCACAGCGTATTGCACTGCGTCAGCAGTTTGGCTTGCCAACCGATGCCGTCATATTCTGCTTCGTAGGGTCAGGATTTGAACGAAAAGGATTGGCCAGCGCTATACGTGCCGTCGCAGGAACCGCGGCGTGGCTGATTGTGGTTGGGCAGGATAAAGCAGAACGTCGCTATCGCGACCTCGCCCGTTCATTGGGCTGCGAGGGGCAGATCCGCTTTCTGGGGATGCAAAAAGAGACGTTACCATTTTATCAGCTATCTGATGGTTTACTGCTACCAACGCTGTATGATCCCTTTCCTAACGTCATTCTTGAAGCGATGGCCTGCGGTTTGCCTGTCATTACTTCAGAGAGTTGCGGTGGGGCAGAATTTATTCAGCAAGGCCAGAACGGATTTTACTGTGACGCACTTGATATCAGCACATTGAAGGAGGCGGTTGCGGCCACCCCTTCGCTGGAAAAAAATAACAATATGGGACGGGCGGCACGTGAACGAGTAAAAGACGCCACCCCCGAGAAACTGTCAAGTCAGCTTATTTCGCTTTATCAAAAATTACTGGATTAAAAATGCGCATCCTAATGATTATTGATGGTTTACCCGGTGGAGGAGCTGAAAAAACGGTTCTTACACTCTCCAGCGGATTAACAGAGATGGGACACCAGGTCTCCCTGTTCTCACTGCGGAAAGTGTGCGACTACGCCATTCCGGAAGGCATCGATTATCAGGTTGTTCAGGATACCTGCAAAAAACCGTGGCGGAAGCTAACGGAGATCCCACGCCGCGCCAGACTGCTGGATCAGGCTATCGAGCGGGCAGAACGCAGCGGTAAATTTGATGTGGTGTTCTCCCATCTGCACAAAACTGACCGCATCGTGGCGCACTGCCGTGCGCTGGAACGGGATAAAGTCTGGTTCTGCGTGCATGGCATGTTCTCGTTCTCCTACCTTCGTCATCGCCGCGGGCTTTCACGCTGGTTTAAACACACTAAAATTCGCCATACCTACGAAAACCGCAACGTGGTGGCTGTCTCAGGCGCGGTGTTGAAAGATCTTTCCCAGACGCTGGCCCTGAATCTCCGGCGCACGGCGGTAATCCATAATCCTTTTGATATTCCTGAAATCCAGCGTCTGGCGGACGCCCCCTTTGAAATGCAGGGAAAGGATTACATTATTCATGTTGGACGCTTCCATGAACACAAACGTCATGACCGCCTGTTACGGGCGTTCGCGCTGAGCCAGCTCGACACCACGCTGGTCATGATGGGCAATGGCTCTGAGGTAAAAATTCAAAAGCTTAAGCAGCTTGCCCGCGAGTTAGGTATCGAAGACAAAACGGTTTTCCGCCCGTTTGAATCCAATCCTTATCCCTGGATAAAAGGGGCACGCCTTTTAGTGTTAAGTTCTGACTGCGAAGGTTTTGGTAATGTGCTGGTTGAGTCCATTATCTGCCAGACGCCACCTGTCAGTACAAATTGTCCCGGTGGCCCTGCCGAAATCCTTACGGGAGCCTTATCCCGCGGTCTGGCAGAGTTGAATGACGAGTCACTGGCAAAAACGCTGGCGGATATTTACAGCTCTCCACCGGTCGTTGATCGCGCAACTATTGCTTCGTTCGGTATCAATGCCATTTGCCAGCAATACATTGCTTTGGTCGACAATCAAAAATAATCAGGTTTCTTATGCAAAATTCAGCGCCATTATTAAGCGTGGTGGTAGCCGTTTATAACGGTGAAGCTTTCCTGGATCAGTTCTTTACCTGCCTTGTGAATCAACGCATCGACAGTATGGAAGTCATCATCGTCAATGACGGCTCCACTGATCGTTCGATGCAGATCGTTGAAAACTGGCGCGAAAAACTGCCGCAGATGCAGGTTATTGAACAGCAAAACCAGGGTGTATCCATCGCGCGTAATACCGGTCTGGCCGTCGCGACGGGCCAATATCTCTCGTTTCCTGATATTGATGATGTCTTCAAACCCGGCATGTATCAGCACCTGCTTGATATGGCGGTCACGCAACGTCTTGATGTCGCTACCTGTAACGGCAACTACGTCTGGGAAAATAATAAGAAGCCTTCACGCCCTATTTTCCCTGAAGACAAACTGGCATCAACGGGCGTCATGTCCGGCCCTGCATGGCTCAAAATGGCGCTCGACTCCCGTAAGTTCCTGCACGTGACCTGGCTGAACATCTATCGTCATGACTTTATTCGCGAGCACGGTTTTCACTTTGAACCGGGACTGCGCCATCAGGATATTCCGTGGACCACCGAAGTGCTGCTGGCGGCGGAGCGGGTGCAGTACACCAGTGAACGTTACTACGACTATTACATTCATTCGGCGTCCGTTTCACATATGCCGGACAATGATGACACGCTCATTCGTTCGGCGCGTCACTACATGAAAATCCTGCAGATGCTCGATGCCATCAACCAGCGCTACCCTGATAAAGTGAAAGGGATCCCTGCATGCCACTGGCAAATTGCCAAAGAAGGGCTGGGAATTATTCATACTTTCGACAATATGAAAGATGAACAGAAAAAAGCATTTATTATCAAAGAGTTTTTCGAGAAAGGGATCTGGAAACTCATCTGGAAAAGTGCAAAAAGTCCACGACTGCGCTGGCGACTGGGCCGTCGTTACTTCCGTTTGAAGCGCTATCTGGCATAAGAGATAGCTTTACCTGGCCCAAATGCTTAGAATTTGCCCGCCGAAACTAAAAAGACGGATAATCGCTTGGAATTGTTGTATACCGCCCTGCTCTACATCATTCAACCACTGGTGTGGCTGAGACTGCTGCTTCGTAGCCGTAAAGCGCCTGCGTATCGAAAACGCTGGGCTGAACGCTATGGCTTCTGCCGCAATAAAGTTGCCCCGGACGGTATTTTGCTGCATTCCGTTTCTGTTGGCGAAACGCTGGCAGCGATCCCGCTGGTTCGCGCCCTGCGTCACCGCTACCCGTCACTGCCGATCACCGTTACCACCATGACGCCTACCGGCTCTGAGCGCGTGATGTCCGCCTTCGGTAAAGATGTCCATCATGTCTATCTGCCTTACGATCTCCCCTGCGCCATGAACCGTTTCCTGGAAACCGTTCGCCCTAAACTGGTGATCGTGATGGAAACCGAGCTGTGGCCGAATATGATTTCCGCCCTGCATGCCCGCAAGATCCCCCTGGTGATCGCTAACGCTCGCCTGTCAGAGCGTTCGGCAAAAGGCTACGGCAAGCTGGGGAAATTTATGCGCCGCCTGCTGAGCAAGATCACACTGATTGCTGCGCAAAACGAAGAAGACGCAGCGCGTTTTATTGCGCTGGGTTTGAAACGCAACCAGCTGGCGGTGACCGGCAGCCTGAAATTCGATATCTCTGTCACGCCTGAACTCGCCGCCCGTGCCATAACGCTGCGTCGCCAGTGGGCACCGCGTCGCCAGGTCTGGATTGCGACCAGCACCCATGAGGGTGAAGAAACGATCATCCTGCAGGCACACCGTAAGCTGCTTGAGAAATTCCCCGATTTACTGCTGATTCTGGTGCCTCGCCATCCTGAGCGTTTTAAAGACGCCCGCGAAATGGTGCAAAAAGGTGGCTTCAGCTTCACCCTGCGCAGCAGCGGTGAGATCCCCTCCAGCAGCACCCAGGTGGTCATTGGCGATACCATGGGCGAACTGATGCTGCTGTATGGCATCGCTGACCTGGCCTTTGTTGGCGGCAGCCTGGTGGAGCGTGGCGGTCATAACCCGCTGGAGCCAGCGGCCCATGCCATTCCCGTGCTGATGGGCCCACATACCTTTAACTTCAAAGATATCTGTGCGAAATTGCAGCAAGCCGAAGGGTTAATTACCGTGACCGATGCGGATTCGGTGGTCAAAGAGGTCTCGACCCTGCTGACCGACGAAGATTATCGCCTGTGGTACGGTCGTCATGCCGTCGAAGTGCTGCATCAGAACCAGGGTGCCCTCACCCGTCTGCTGCAGCTTCTGCAACCTTATCTGCCGCAGCGGAGCCACTAATGTCAACGCGCCTGTCGGTCGTTCTGATCGCCAAAAACGCTGCCGACCTGCTTCCGGATTGCCTGGCCTCCGTTGCCTGGGCTGACGAAATTATCCTGCTCGACTCCGGCAGTGAAGACAACACGGCGGACGTTGCCCGCGCAGCGGGTGCAAAAGTCTATACCAACACCGACTGGCAAGGTTATGGTATCCAGCGCCAGCGCGCGCAGGGATATGCCACCGGTGATTATGTACTGATGCTCGACACAGACGAGCGCATCACGCCGGAGTTGCGTCAGGCCATTCAGGCGGTGCTCGCCGCACCAACGCCGGGCACGGTCTACAGCATTGCGCGTCGCAACTACTTCCTCGGCCGTTTTATGCGTCACAGCGGCTGGTATCCTGACCGGGTGACGCGTCTCTACGAGCGCGAGCGGTATCAGTACAATGATAATCTGGTCCATGAATCCCTGGCCTGCGACAGTGCGCCTGTCGTCCCTCTGACGGGCGATCTTTTGCACCTGACCTGTCGGGATTTCGCCAGCTTCCAGCGAAAACAGCTCAACTACGCCACCGCATGGGCGCAGGAGCGCCATCAGCGTGGCAAGAAAGCCACGCTGACCGGTATCTTCACCCACACGCTGGGGGCATTTCTGAAAACGCTGCTGCTGCGTGGGGGCGTGCTGGACGGTAAACAGGGCTGGTTACTGGCCGTGGTAAATGCCCAGTATACTTTCAACAAATACACCGAGCTGTGGGCGCTCAGCCGCGGCTACTCAGAGAAAACGTGAGCCATGAGCACAAAAGCGATTTATCCGGGTACCTTTGATCCGATCACCAATGGTCATCTTGATATCATCACCCGTGCGGCGTGCATGTTCGACAAGGTGATTCTGGCAATTGCTGCCAGCCCAAGCAAAAAACCGATGTTTGACCTGAACGAGCGCGTCGCGCTTGCCACCGGGGCCATTGCGCACCTGCCGAACGTGGAGGTGGTGGGCTTCAGCGATCTGATGGCCAACTTTGCCCGCGCTCAGCAGGCGACGATTCTGATCCGTGGCTTACGCGCGGTGGCAGACTTCGAGTATGAGATGCAGCTGGCGCACATGAACCGTCATTTGATGCCGGAGCTGGAAAGCGTATTTCTGATGCCATCCAAGGAGTGGTCGTTTATCTCTTCCACGCTGGTGAAAGAGGTGGCACGTCATCACGGGGACGTTACCCATTTCCTGCCGGTTAACGTCCACCAGGCGTTGATGGACAAGCTAAAGTAGCGCTATTTCTGGCACTGACGGCAATAGAATGTGGCGCGCTGGGCATGCTTTGTTGCGATGATCGGCGTTCCACACACCCTACACGGCTCGCCTTTGCGGCCATACACCTGCAGCTCCTGAGCAAAATAACCCGGTTTACCGTCGCTTTGCAGGAAGTCCTTCAGCGTCGTTCCCCCCTGTTCAATTGAGCGAAGCAGTACCGCTTTAATCACCCGCACCAGCAGCTCACACTCCTGCGCCGACAGCGAAGAGGCCAGCCGATCGGGATGGATCCCGGCTGCAAACAGCGATTCGCTGGCATAGATATTCCCCACGCCGACCACCAGCTTGTTATCCATCAGCCAGGGTTTAATCGGGGTTTTCTTTTTCGCACACTTCGCTTTCAGGTATTCCGCGTTAAACGCTTCTGAAAGCGGCTCAGGCCCCAGATGTGCCAGTACGCTATGTCCTTCCAGTTCTTTGGCCCACAACCATGCGCCAAAGCGGCGGGGATCGGTATAACGCAGTACTTTGCCGTTACTCATCACCAGATCGACGTGGTCGTGCTTTTCCGCAGGCAGCTCTTCAGTGAGGATCCGCAGGCTGCCGGACATGCCAAGATGAATGATAATCCAGCCATCGGGCAGCTCCAGCAGCAGATACTTCGCGCGGCGCTGGACGCTGAGGATCGGTTTATCGCTTAACGCATGGATCTCATCAGAAACCGGCCAACGGAGGCGGCCGTTACGCACGGTAGCATGAAGAATGGTCGCGCCGACCAGATGCGGCTCAATACCGCGGCGGCTGGTCTCCACCTCAGGTAATTCAGGCATGATTCCTCCGTAGTAAGATGCAGAATGCAAAAAACCCCGCAGTTGCGGGGTTTTTCAATACAAGGAGACTAAAATTATTTGATTTTAGCTTCTTTGTACAGTACGTGCTGGCGTACAACTGGATCGAATTTTTTCAGTTCCAGTTTTTCCGGCTTAGTACGTTTGTTCTTCGTGGTGGTGTAGAAGTGACCTGTACCAGCAGAAGAAACCAGCTTGATTTTCTCGCGAATACCTTTAGCCATGATTTATTTCCTCTTTAAGTACTTAGTACTTTTCGCCACGGGCACGCAGTTCGGACAGAACTGTATCGATGCCTTTCTTATCAATTACACGCATACCTTTAGCAGATACGCGCAGGGTGACAAAACGCTTCTCGCTCTCAACCCAGAAACGGTGAGAGTGCAGGTTCGGCAGGAAACGGCGTTTAGTCGCGTTCAGTGCGTGGGAACGGTTGTTACCGGTCACCGGACGCTTGCCAGTAACTTGGCAGACTCGGGACATGTCTATTCTCCAAAAATCAAATTAGCTCGAGCTTCGTATGGGGTATCGGCGCCTCGTCAGGCTTTACAGCCCGGTCATCGCATAGTTCTATTGAACTCTCGATTGCCAGGCCCAAATGCCAAACCCGAGATTCTCAAAGGTGGCGTAGTATACGCTGACTCGGCGGTGTGCTCAAGTCCCGAACAGACAAAGATCCCGATGGATCGCGAGAAATAGCCTAAATCCAGCCATGTTCTGCAAAAGAAAGGTACTCTCCGCGGCCAATTATCAGATGGTCCAGCACACGAATGTCCATGAATTGACAGCATTTGACAATGCGGTCGGTGATCTCTTTGTCAGCTCTGCTTGGTTCTGCACAGCCAGAGGGGTGATTATGCGCGAGTATCACGCCGGCTGCATTCAATTTTATTGCTTCCCGCACAATTTCACGCGGATGAACCTCTACATGACTGAGCGTGCCCGAGAAAAGATGGCTATGCTTGAGCACCCGGTTCCGGTTGTCGAGAAAGATCACCATAAAGATCTCGCGTTCAATATCGGTTAACTGGCTTTGCAGAAACTCACGCGTCATCGCAGGGGTCAGTATCGGGTCTTCCTCCTGCATGCGAACACACTGGAAACGGCGGGCCAGTTCGGCAATCCCCTTAAGCTGGGCATATTTCGCCACACCGATGCCCTCCACATGCGCAAACTCCGCCAGTTCCGCCGTCATCAGACCGTACAGTGAGCCAAAATGGCCTATCAGATCTTTTGCCAGCGTAAAGACCGTTTTGCCCGGCGTACCAGTGCGCAAAAAAAGCGCCAGCAGTTCATCATCTTTTAGTAAGGTGACGCCATAGCGCAGCATTTTTTCTCGCGGCAACAGCAGTTCGTCCTCTTCTTCCATGCTTTTTCTCCCTGTTTTTTGCCCATCTTGCCATAGGCTACTCAGGCACCTGACTCTCGCGTCTCGTTCTTGCGTAACGCCTCGCAAAGTGACCGAAGGACAAGATCACCCCGTTTTTGGGATTGTGATAAAATGCCCGCTCTCTGGTGAAACCCAACAGGAAAGAATCATGATGAGCCTGGCCGGTAAAAAAATCGTTCTTGGCGTAAGCGGCGGCATTGCAGCCTATAAAGCGCCAGAACTGGTGCGCCGTCTGCGCGAGCGCGGGGCCGACGTACGGGTCGCGATAACCGAAGGTGGAAAAGCCTTTATCACTCCTTTAAGCCTGCAGGCCGTTTCAGGATACCCGGTATCTGACAGCCTGCTTGACCCTGCCGCAGAAGCCGCGATGGGCCATATTGAGCTTGGGAAATGGGCAGACCTGGTTATCCTTGCCCCCGCCACGGCCGATTTGATTGCCCGCGTCGCCGCCGGGATGGCAAACGATCTGGTCTCGACCATTTGTCTGGCCACCCCCGCCCCTGTTGCCGTTGTGCCGGCCATGAATCAGCAGATGTATCGTAATGCCGCGACCCAGCATAATCTGGAGACGCTGGCCACTCGCGGCCTGCTGATCTGGGGCCCGGACAGCGGGAGCCAGGCCTGTGGCGATGTCGGTCCAGGTCGTATGCTTGATCCATTGACTATCGTCGATCTGGCCGCGGCCCATTTTTCGCCTGTCAACGACCTGCAACATCTCAACATCATGATTACTGCGGGCCCAACGCGTGAGCCGCTGGATCCGGTACGCTACATTACCAACCACAGCTCCGGTAAAATGGGCTTTGCGATTGCTGCCGCAGCGGCAAAACGCGGCGCGAATGTCACGCTGGTCAGTGGCCCGGTCTCATTGCCTACGCCGCCCTTTGTGCAGCGTATTGACGTCACCACCGCGCTGGAAATGGAAGCCGCGGTACAGGCCCATGCGCAAAACCAGCAGATTTTTATCGGTTGTGCTGCCGTCGCGGACTACCGCGCAGAGACCATTTCCGATGCCAAAATCAAAAAGCAAGGCGATGAATTAACACTAAAAATGGTGAAAAACCCGGATATCGTTGCTGGTGTCGCCGCGCTGAAAACCCATCGTCCTTACGTTGTTGGGTTTGCCGCAGAAACAAATAATGTGGAAGAATATGCCCGGCAAAAACGTACCCGCAAAAACCTCGATTTGATTTGCGCGAATGACGTATCGCTGGCCACGCAAGGATTTAACAGCGACAGCAACGCACTGCACCTTTTCTGGCAGGATGGAGATAAAATCTTACCGCTTGAGCGCAAGGAACTCCTGGGCCAACAATTACTGGACGAGATCGTTACCCGTTATGATGAAAAAAATCGACGTTAAGATTCTGGACCCGCGTGTTGGCGAGCAATTCCCGCTGCCAACCTATGCCACCTCCGGCTCTGCCGGTCTTGACCTGCGCGCCTGTCTCGATGACGCCGTAGAACTGGCTCCGGGTGCGACCACCCTGATCCCAACGGGTCTGGCGATTCACATTGCTGACCCTTCACTGGCAGCGGTGATCCTGCCGCGTTCTGGTCTGGGTCATAAGCATGGCGTCGTGCTGGGTAACCTGGTCGGCCTGATCGACTCTGACTACCAGGGCCAGCTGATGGTCTCCGTCTGGAACCGGGGTCAGGACAGCTTCACCATTGAACCGGGTGAGCGTATCGCGCAGATGGTCTTTGTACCGGTAGTGCAGGCAGAATTTAACCTGGTGGCAGACTTTGATGCCACCGACCGTGGCGAAGGCGGCTTCGGCCATTCCGGGCGCAAATAACCGCCCGACAGACACGCATCTCACAGCGCCATAATGTCATAACAAACCGCAAACGTCAGTTTGCGGTCGCTGTGTGGATGCCAGCCTGACAAGTGCTTATTTTCAGGGGTATTTTGCAACATGGCAGAAAAACAAACCGCGAAAAGGAACCGTCGCGAAGAAATACTTCAATCTCTGGCTCTGATGCTTGAATCCAGCGATGGCAGTCAACGCATCACCACCGCAAAACTGGCCGCCTCGGTAGGCGTGTCTGAGGCGGCGCTGTACCGTCATTTTCCGAGCAAAACCCGGATGTTCGACAGCCTGATCGAGTTTATCGAAGACAGCCTGATCACGCGCATCAACCTGATTCTGAAAGACGAAAAAGACACCACCGCGCGTCTGCGTCTGATTGTGCAGTTGATTCTGGGCTTTGGCGAACGTAACCCGGGCCTGACCCGTATTCTGACTGGCCATGCGCTGATGTTTGAGCAGGACAGACTGCAGGGTCGCATTAACCAGCTTTTCGAGCGTATTGAAGCGCAGCTGCGCCAGGTACTGCGCGAGAAGAAAATGCGTGAAGGCGAAGGTTACAACACGGATGAAACGCTGCTGGCAAGCCAGATCCTGGCGTTTTGCGAAGGGATGCTCTCTCGTTTTGTACGCAGTGAGTTCAAATACAGCCCAACGGACGATTTCGACGCCCGTTGGCCGTTAGTGGCGGCGCAGTTGCAGTAACGTCGTTGCCGGATGGCGGCTACGCCTTATCCGGCCCACAAATTGCGCAGGCCCGGCAAGCGACGCGCCACCGGGCGATTCTGTTACACGCCAAACTCTTCGCGATATGCCCGCACCGCAGCCAGATGATCCGCCATCTCTGGCTTCTCTTCCAGATACGCAATCAGGTCTTTCAGATTGATGATTGACGTCACTTTGCAGCTGTAATCACGTTCAACTTCCTGAATGGCCGAGATTTCACCGCGTCCCCGTTCCTGACGGTCCAGAGAAATCAACACGCCAGCCAGCGTCGCGCCGTTGGCCTGGATAATCTCCATGGATTCACGAATGGCGGTACCTGCGGTGATCACATCGTCCACCAGCATCACACGGCCCTGCAGTGCGCTGCCAACCAGGTTTCCGCCTTCACCGTGCGTTTTAGCCTCTTTACGGTTAAAGCAGTACGGTACGTCGCGGTCATGGTGCTCTGCCAGCGCCACAGCGGTGGTCGTCGCAATCGGAATGCCTTTATAGGCAGGGCCAAACAGCAGGTCGAAATCAATCCCTGAATCCACCAGCGCTTCGGCATAAAAACGGCCTAACAGCGCCAGATCGCGCCCGGTATTAAACAGCCCGGCGTTGAAGAAATAGGGACTCTTGCGCCCGGATTTCAGCGTAAACTCGCCAAACTTGAGGACCTGCTTGTTAAGCGCAAACTCAATAAACTGGCGCTGATACGGTTTCATGGATTCGCTCCTTTGTCTTTTCTGTCTTACAGGCAAAAAAAAGGCGACTCATCAGTCGCCTTTAAAATCAATTTTCTAACGCCGCTTTCTGCGTCGTTACGATAGATTCAATCCCCCCTCGGGCCAGAGCCAGCAAGGTGAGAAGTTCTTCGTGGGTAAACGGTTCGCCTTCTGCGGTGCCCTGCACCTCAATGATACGTCCGTCTTCGGTCATCACCACGTTCATGTCAGTTTCGGCGGCGGAGTCTTCTACGTATTCCAGATCGCAAAGCGCTTCACCGTTAACGATACCGACGGACACTGCGGCAACCATCCCTTTCATTGGGTTTGTTTTCAGCTTACCGGCCGCAACCAGTTTATTCAGGGCATCCGCCAGCGCCACACAGGCACCGGTAATCGATGCAGTACGCGTGCCACCGTCAGCCTGAATGACGTCACAGTCCAGGGTAATGGTGAATTCGCCCAGCGTTTTCAGATCAACCGCGGCGCGCAGCGCACGCGCGATGAGGCGCTGAATTTCCATGGTCCGGCCGCCCTGCTTACCCTTTGCCGCTTCACGGGCATTACGGGTATGCGTTGCACGCGGCAGCATGCCGTATTCAGCCGTGATCCAGCCCTGGCCCTGACCTTTCAGGAAGCGCGGAACGCCTTCTTCAATGGAAGCCGTGCACAGCACTTTGGTGTCACCAAACTCAACCAGAACGGAGCCTTCAGCGTGTTTTGTATAGTTACGGGTCAGGGTGACGGGACGCACCTGATTGGCGCTACGACCTGCTGGACGCATGATGAATTCTCCGGCTTGAAACGAATGTGGCTGCGCATTATACGGATAAAGGACGCTTATTCCTATCCTGAGAAGCCCCTGAAAGCTATAATCCCCCCATCTCTCCTTTAAAAACGGGAATATCTATGATCCGCAGTATGACCGCCTACGCCCGGCGTGAAATCAAGGGTAGCTGGGGTAGCGCTACCTGGGAAATGCGTTCGGTAAACCAGCGCTATCTGGAAACCTATTTCCGTATGCCGGAGCAGTTCCGCAGCCTTGAGCCTGTGGTGCGTGAGCGTATCCGTACGCGTCTGACGCGCGGGAAAGTGGAATGTAACCTGCGTTTTGAGCCGGATGCCAGCGCGCAGGGCGAACTGATCCTCAACGAAAAACTGGCAAAACAGCTCGTCAATGCGGCGAACTGGGTCAAAATGCAAAGCGACGAAGGCGAAATTAATCCGGTTGATATTCTGCGCTGGCCTGGCGTCATGGCTGCCGGAGAGCAGGATCTGGATGCAATTGCTGCTGAAATCCTTGCAGCCCTCGACAGCACGCTCGATGACTTTATCGTTGCTCGCGAAACCGAAGGCCAGGCGCTGAAAGCGATGATTGAACAGCGCCTTGAGGGCGTCAGCGCCGAAGTGGCAAAAGTACGTACCCATATGCCGGAAGTGCTGCAGTGGCAGCGCGAGCGTCTGGTTGCCAAACTGGAAGAAGCGGAAGTTCAGCTGGAAAACAACCGTCTGGAACAAGAGCTGGTACTGATGGCGCAGCGCGTTGACGTGGCCGAAGAGCTGGACCGTCTGGAAGCGCACGTTAAAGAGACCTACAACATTCTGAAGAAGAAAGAAGCCGTTGGGCGACGCCTCGACTTTATGATGCAGGAGTTCAACCGCGAGTCGAATACCCTGGCGTCTAAATCGATCAATGCCGAGGTGACGAATTCCGCCATTGAGCTCAAGGTACTGATTGAGCAGATGCGCGAGCAGATCCAGAATATCGAGTAATGCCTTTCGGGTGACGTCGGTTGACGCCACCCATTACTATTTCTAATCCATTTATGTATCCCCTTTCTTCCCTTACCGCCATTGAACAACCTTGTCCAACATGAGTTGATAAATATTTATATGGCAAACCGGATCACCTTAGAAAATCTCAATCGTGATCGTGCGCACAAAACGCTAACCTTCCCGGCTTCACACCGGAGGTTATATGCTGCTTCATATTCTTTATCTCATTGGCATCACTGCAGAAGCCATGACTGGCGCGCTTGCAGCCGGTCGTCGCCGAATGGATACCTTCGGCGTGATCATTATTGCCACAGCGACCGCGCTGGGCGGCGGTTCCGTGCGCGATATTCTGCTTGGCCACTACCCGCTCGGCTGGGTTAAACACCCTGAGTATGTGATTATCGTAGCTACGGCTGCCGTATTAACCACCATCGTGGCACCCGTTATGCCCCACCTGCGCCGCCTGTTCCTGGTGCTTGATGCGCTGGGCCTGATCGTCTTTTCAATCATCGGCGCACAAATCGCGCTCGATATGGGAGAAGGACCGGTTATCGCCACCATTGCTGCCGTGGTGACCGGGGTGTTTGGGGGCGTCCTGCGGGATATGTTCTGCAAACGCATTCCCCTGGTCTTTCAAAAGGAGCTGTATGCCGGCATCTCCTTCGCGGCAGCGGTGCTCTATGTCGCCCTGCAGCATTATGTTTCGAACCATGATGTGGTGGTCATCTCCACGCTGCTGTTTGGCTTTACGGCCCGCATGCTGGCGCTGCGACTGAAGCTCGGATTGCCGGTGTTTCATTACAAACACAACGCCCATTAATTTCCGAATCCCTTGATGTGCTGTTCAGTCAGCCACTTTGCCAGCACATCCACCTCCGGCACGTGCAGCCAGTTAACGATTTGCCGCGCTTTCTCCTCTCCCGTTCCCGGCAAGGTCTGCCAGTCCAGAGCACTACGCTGGCGCATGGTCTGCCATGATAGCTCGCCGGCGGCTTTCAGGGTCGCCTGAGCCAGCGGAACACCCATCGCCATGATCCAACGAATAAAAGGCCGCTCGCGCACCAGATTAAACTGATGCCAGAGCGCCAGTCCGCGTGCAGCAGACAACCCCGGCGTGGTTTGCAGCTGCGCCTGGGTTAACAACAGCCATGAGAAAATATGTTCAAAGCGATGCGCCTGCCAGAGCGTTCGCCAGCCGGACTCGCCTAAACCGGCAATATCCAGCCCCTGTTTTGAACTGAGCCACGTCAACCGGGCAAAGAACTGCTCCATACATTCCGGTGAAGCGTAAAAACAGCTGAGAAAATGGTACTGCGGGACTGGAGGTTCTGGTTTTTGCCGGTCAGTCCCTCGCCAGACGACTTTGTCGAATCGGGGGATCCCCTGCCCGGCCAGACTGACCTGGATCTGATCGCCCGGCGCGATATCCAGCCTTTGCCAGCGGCCAACGGATCCCAGGCTAACCCGCTGCACCTGTTTATCATCCAGCCGTACTGGCTCCAGCGCCGCCACAACGGCAATCTTCCCCGTTCGGCCCACACTGAACTGAATATCCCGCACTTCAGCAACCTGCGCGACAGGAAGATATTTCCATGCCACTACCCAACTGCCCTCTCCAGGCAGCCAGTTTTCACCCGGCAGTTCATCCGCCGAGCGAACCACAATGCCGTCCGTGGCAAAGGGTAATGCTGCGGTGTGCCACGCTGAGCGCTGCTTTTCGACGGCCTCAATATGCTCTACGGGCAAGGTATAGCGCGCCGTCAGGGTAAAACCCGCGTCAGAGAGTTCCGCCAGTGCGGTTTTCATCTCTTTTGTCCCGTCTGGCCAGGCCCAGATGAATACCCCAACCTCTCTCAAAAACGCGTTATCCTGCTGGCGCATCATCGCACCTGCGACTTTTGCGCGTGCATTCATTCCGCCCATCTGCTGCTGAATGTGGTTTTCACGCTGCCAAAAAAGCTCCCCCTGTAACACGCTGTTCGCCAGCGCGCCGGAAAGGTGTTGTGGCACCGACGGTATTAAACGCACCTGCGATGTCCAGTCTTCACCTTTTAACCCATCGCCACGGCTAATGGCCTGAGCCAACGTTCCACCCCGATACACCAGCGTTACCGCAACGCCGTCAACTTTGGGCTGCATCCAGAGATTACGCCGGGTATGCATCCACTGGCGAAGCTCCTCTTTACTGGCTACTTTATGAACCCCCGTATGGGCGACAGGGTGTTTGATAGTTCCAGTAAGGGCGGGGATCGCTGCGTCTGATGATTCATGTCCAAAACAGTGCTGCCACTGCTTTAACCGCCCGTTGAGCTGGTCATACACCTCATCGTTCACTTCGCTGATACCCTGCTGCCAGTAGGCGTCATCCCAGCGTTTGATTTGCGCGCTTAGCGTCGCAATCTCTGTTTCCGCTTTTGCCTGAGACCACACCGGACACACCGCCGTACCATAACCGCTCCACAACAGCATGAATCCGCTTATCCATCGCCACATTGCTACCCCTCCTTTGCGTTGCAGGAGGTATAACCCGACGTCTAAAACAACGCTAACAGCAACATTGCGCTTTGCGAGGCGCCATCCAGGGTTTGTTTATGTTGCTGCAAAACACAGGTAAAACCTGAAAACGACACGCAAAATGTAATAATCCAGGGGAAAAAGTGTGACAAAGGCTACGTCACACAGCGGCGACGTGTATAATAAGCCCGTATGTAGGACTTCTTCGTTAACACATACAAAAGACTCTCATGGCTCAAGGCACGCTTTATATTGTTTCTGCCCCTAGTGGCGCGGGTAAATCCAGCCTTATTCAGGCACTGTTAAAAACCCAACCGTTGTACGACACACAGGTTTCAGTTTCACACACCACGCGTAAACCGCGTCCTGGTGAAGTGCACGGCGAACACTATTTCTTTGTCGATCACGACGAATTTAAAGCGATGATCGGCAGAGATGCGTTTCTTGAACACGCAGAAGTTTTCGGTAACTACTACGGCACCTCGCGTGAAACTATTGAGCAGGTTCTGGCAACCGGCGTGAATGTGTTCCTGGATATCGACTGGCAGGGCGCACAGCAAATTCGCAAGAAAATGCCTGATTCGCGCAGTATCTTTATTTTACCGCCGTCGAAAGATGAGCTGGATCGCCGCCTGCGTGGCCGCGGTCAGGACAGCGAAGAGGTCATTGCAAAGCGTATGGAGCAGGCAGTTGCAGAAATGAGCCATTACGCCGAATATGATTACCTTATTGTGAATGATGATTTTGATGCCGCACTGAGCGATCTCAAAACCATCCTTCGCGCAGAACGTCTGCGTATGAGCCGCCAGAAGCAGCGACATGACGCATTAATCACCAAACTGTTGGCAGACTGAACCCACTTTCAGTATTATGCCCAGTCATTTCTTCACCTGTGGAGCATTTTAAGTATGGCACGCGTAACTGTTCAGGACGCTGTAGAGAAAATTGGTAACCGTTTTGACCTGGTGCTGGTCGCCGCGCGTCGCGCTCGTCAGATGCAGGTAGGCGGTAAAGATCCGCTGGTACCGGAAGAAAACGATAAAACCACCGTAATTGCACTTCGCGAAATCGAAGAAGGTCTGATCAACAACCAGATCCTCGACGTACGTGAGCGCCAGGAGCAGCAAGAGCAGGAAGCCGCAGAACTGCAGGCCGTTACCGCCATTGCTGAAGGTCGTCGTTAATTAAACCTGCGGGTCGCCCTTGTATCTGTTTGAAAGCCTGAATCAACTGATTCAAACCTACCTGCCTGAAGACCAGATTAAGCGTCTTCAGCAGGCTTATCTCGTTGCACGTGACGCTCACGAGGGCCAGACACGTTCAAGCGGTGAACCCTATATCACGCACCCGGTAGCGGTGGCCTGTATTCTGGCCGAGATGAAACTCGACTATGAAACGCTGATGGCTGCTCTGCTGCACGACGTGATCGAAGATACCCCTGCCACTTACCAGGATATGGAACAGCTGTTTGGCAAAAGCGTTGCCGAACTGGTGGAAGGGGTGTCCAAGCTTGATAAGCTGAACTTCCGCGACAAGAAAGAGGCGCAAGCCGAAAACTTTCGCAAGATGATTATGGCAATGGTGCAGGATATCCGCGTCATTCTCATCAAACTCGCTGACCGTACCCACAACATGCGCACGCTGGGCTCACTCCGCCCGGACAAACGTCGCCGCATTGCCCGTGAAACCCTCGAAATCTACAGTCCGCTGGCGCACCGTTTAGGTATTCATCACATTAAAACCGAGCTGGAAGAGCTGGGTTTTGAAGCGTTGTACCCGAACCGCTATCGCGTCATTAAAGAGGTGGTGAAAGCCGCCCGCGGTAACCGTAAAGAGATGATTCAAAAGATCCTCTCGGAAATTGAAGGGCGTTTACAGGAAGCAGGCATTCCCTGCCGCGTGAGCGGTCGCGAAAAACACCTGTACTCCATCTACTGCAAAATGGTGCTGAAAGAGCAGCGTTTTCACTCAATCATGGATATCTACGCGTTTCGCGTGATCGTCCACGACGCCGACACCTGCTATCGCGTGCTGGGGCAGATGCACAGCCTCTATAAGCCGCGTCCAGGACGCATGAAAGATTACATCGCCATTCCAAAAGCGAACGGCTATCAATCTTTGCATACCTCGATGATCGGCCCGCACGGCGTCCCTGTTGAAGTGCAGATCCGCACCGAAGACATGGACCAGATGGCGGAGATGGGTGTCGCCGCACACTGGGCCTATAAAGAACACGGTGGTGAAAGCAGCACCACGGCACAAATCCGCGCCCAGCGCTGGATGCAGAGCCTGCTGGAGCTGCAGCAGAGTGCGGGTAGCTCGTTTGAATTTATCGAGAGCGTAAAATCCGATCTCTTCCCGGATGAGATTTACGTTTTCACGCCTGAAGGGCGTATTGTCGAACTGCCTGCGGGCGCGACCCCGGTCGACTTCGCGTATGCCGTGCATACCGATATCGGCCACGCCTGCGTAGGCGCGCGCGTAGACAGACAACCTTATCCGCTGTCTCAACCGCTCGCCAGCGGTCAGACAGTCGAAATCATCACCGCTCCGGGCGCACGTCCAAACGCGGCCTGGCTGAACTTTGTTGTGAGCTCCAAAGCCCGCGCCAAAATCCGCCAGCTGCTGAAGAACCTCAAGCGTGATGACTCCGTCAGCCTGGGGCGTCGTCTGCTCAACCACGCGTTGGGTGGCAGCCGTAAGCTGGCAGAAATCCCACCAGAACATATCCAGCGTGAACTCGACCGGATGAAGCTCACCTCTCTGGACGATCTGCTGGCTGAAATTGGTCTGGGTAACGCGATGAGCGTCGTGGTGGCCAAAAACCTGCAGCAGGGCGAAGCAATCCCTTCCGCACCTGGCGCATCCGGCCACGCGCATCTGCCGATCAAAGGCGCGGACGGGGTGCTTATCACCTTTGCGAAGTGTTGCCGTCCAATTCCTGGCGATCCGATTATTGCGCACGTCAGCCCGGGCAAAGGGCTGGTTATCCACCATGAATCCTGTCGTAACATCCGCGGCTATCAAAAAGAGGCGGAGAAGTTTATGGCGGTCGAGTGGGATAAAGAAACGGCGCAGGAATTTATCACCGAAATTAAGGTGGATATGTTCAACCACCAGGGTGCCCTGGCGAACCTGACGGCAGCGATCAACACGGCCTCTTCCAACATTCAGAGCCTGAACACGGAAGAAAAAGATGGCCGCGTGTACAGCGCCTTTATTCGTCTGACCGCCCGCGACCGCGTGCATCTGGCAAATATTATGCGCAAGATCCGCGTCATGCCGGACGTCATTAAAGTCACCCGAAACCGAAACTAGTTTTATGAATGCACAACGTTATGCACGTATCTGCGAAATGCTCGCCAGGCGTCAGCCTGATCTGACGGTCTGCATGGAGCAGGTCCATAAACCTCATAACGTTTCTGCCATTGTCCGTACCGCAGATGCCGTCGGCGTGCATGAAGTGCACGCCGTCTGGCCGGGTACCCGCATGCGCACCATGGCGTCGACAGCCGCAGGCAGTAACAGCTGGGTGTCCGTCAAAACCCATCAGACCATCGGCGAAGCCGTATCGCACCTGAAAGGTCGCGGTATGCAAGTTCTTGCCACCAACCTGTCTGCCAAAGCGGTTGATTTTCGCGAGATCGACTACACCCGCCCGACCTGCATTTTGATGGGTCAGGAGAAAACCGGGATCACGCAGGAAGCGCTGGATCTGGCGGATCAGGACATCATCATCCCCATGATCGGCATGGTGCAGTCCCTGAATGTCTCTGTGGCCTCCGCGCTCATTCTGTATGAAGCGCAGCGCCAGCGTCAGAACGCCGGGATGTACGAGCGCAGCAACAGCATGCTGCCGGAAGACGAACAACAGCGCCTGCTGTTTGAAGGCGGTTATCCGGTGCTGGCTCGTGTTGCGAAGCAGAAAAAATTGCCTTACCCCCACGTCAACGCGCAGGGCGAAATCGAAGCCGATGCCGGGTGGTGGGCCACCATGCAGTACGCAGGGTAACCGATGAAAGGCCGCCTGCTGGATGCCATCCCGCTCAATAGCCTGACGGGCGTGGGCGCGGCGCAAAGCAGTAAACTGGGCAAAATTGGCCTGCACACCGTGCAGGATCTCCTGCTGCACCTCCCCCTGCGTTATGAAGACCGCACCCAGCTCTATAAGATTGGCGATCTGCTGCCTGCGATTTACGCCACCGTTGAAGGCGAAGTGCTGAACTGCAATATCACCTTTGGCGGACGCCGGATGATGACCTGTCAGATCAGCGACGGTACCGGCATTCTCACCATGCGCTTTTTCAACTTCAACGCGGCGATGAAAAACAGCCTTGCGACAGGCCGCCGGGTGCTGGCATATGGCGAAGCCAAACGCGGGAAATATGGCGCAGAGATGATCCACCCGGAGTACCGCGTACAGGGTGATCTCAGCACGCCGGAGCTGCAGGAGACGCTCACTCCGGTCTACCCGACAACGGAAGGTATCAAGCAGGCGACGCTGCGTAAGCTCACCGACCAGGCCCTGGAGTTACTCGATACCTGCGCCATCACCGAGCTGCTGCCACCTGAGCTGGCGCAGGGGATGATGAGCCTGCCGGAAGCGCTGCGTACGCTGCATCGCCCGCCGCCCACGCTGCAGCTCAGCGATTTAGAAAGCGGCAAACACCCCGCCCAACGGCGTCTTATCCTTGAGGAGTTACTGGCGCATAACCTGAGCATGCTGGCGCTGCGCGCCGGTGCGCAGCGTTTTCATGCCCAGCCCTTAAGCCCGCGTGATGAACTCAAGGATAAGCTGCTGGCCTCCCTGCCGTTTAAACCTACCGGTGCCCAGGCGCGCGTCACCGCCGAGATCGAGCGCGATATGGCGCTTGATGTCCCGATGATGCGCCTGGTGCAGGGCGATGTAGGCTCCGGTAAAACGCTGGTTGCCGCCCTGGCAGCCCTGCGCGCCATTGCCCACGGTAAGCAGGTGGCGCTGATGGCGCCGACAGAACTGCTGGCGGAGCAGCACGCGAATAACTTCCGCGCCTGGTTCGCCCCGCTGGGCATTGAGGTGGGCTGGCTTGCCGGAAAACAAAAGGGCAAAGCGCGTCTTGCGCAACAGGACGCCATCGCTCGCGGTGAGGTGCAGATGATTGTCGGCACCCACGCCATCTTCCAGGAGCAGGTGCAGTTTAACGGCCTCGCACTGGTGATCATCGACGAACAGCACCGCTTCGGCGTGCATCAGCGCCTGGCACTGTGGGAAAAAGGGCTACAGCAGGGCTTCCATCCGCATCAGTTGATCATGACCGCCACGCCTATTCCGCGAACCCTGGCGATGACCGCCTACGCCGATCTGGACACCTCCACCATTGACGAGCTGCCGCCGGGCCGTACGCCGGTCACGACGGTGGCCATCCCGGACACACGTCGCAGCGACATCATCGACCGCGTGCGTAACGCCTGCACCCATGAAGGGCGTCAGGCTTACTGGGTCTGCACGCTGATTGAGGAATCTGACCTGCTTGAAGCGCAGGCCGCAGAAGCTACGTGGGAAGAGCTAAAGCTGGCGCTGCCGGAACTGAAGGTGGGCCTGGTACACGGGCGCATGAAGCCCGCAGAAAAACAGGCCGTCATGCAATCCTTCAAACAGGGTGAGCTGCATTTGCTGGTCGCCACAACGGTGATTGAAGTGGGCGTGGATGTGCCAAACTCCAGCCTGATGATCATCGAAAACCCGGAGCGGCTGGGGCTTGCGCAGTTACATCAGTTGCGTGGCCGCGTGGGCCGTGGTGCGGTGGCCTCCCACTGCGTCCTGCTTTACAAAGCCCCGCTCTCAAAAACCGCGCAGATGCGGTTGCAGGTGTTGCGCGACAGCAACGACGGATTCGTCATTGCGCAAAAAGATCTGGAGATCCGTGGGCCGGGCGAGCTGTTGGGCACACGTCAGACGGGGAACGCTGAATTCAAGGTGGCGGATTTGCTGCGCGATCAGGCGATGATCCCCGAAGTTCAGCGCCTTGCACGCCATATTCATGAACGCTACCCCGAACAGGCGGCAGCGTTAATTGAGCGCTGGATGCCGGAAACTGAGCGCTACTCCAACGCCTGATCTCAGGCAAACATCGGCAGCATCAGGTACAGCTTGATCACCAGCGCGTTGACGATATCAATAAAGAACGCCCCCACCATCGGTACCACCAGAAACGCCATATGCGAAGGCCCGAAACGTTCGGTGATCGCCTGCATATTGGCGATTGCCGTTGGCGTGGCGCCCAGTCCAAATCCACAGTGCCCCGCTGCCAGCACCGCGGCATCGTAGTTTTTGCCCATCATGCGCCAGGTGACGAACATGGCATAGAGCGCCATAAACAGCGCCTGTACCGCCAGAATCGCCACCATCGGCAGCGCCAGCGACGCCAGCTCCCACAGTTTGAGGCTCATCAGGGCCATCGCCAGAAACAGCGACAGACAGACGTTACCCAGCACCGAAACAGCGCGTTCAAACACGCGATAGAAGCCCATCAGGGCCAGACCGTTACTGAGGATCACCCCGATAAACAGCACGCAAACAAAAGTCGGCAGCTCAAAGGCCGTGCCCGCCAGCCATTGCGCAACCGCTTTACCCAGCGTCAGACAGATGGCGATCATGGCAATCGTTTCAATCATCACCAGGGAGGTGATGGTGCGCCCCACGTCCGGCTTTTCAAATGCGGTGGGCACCAGTTCATCATCCGGTCTGCCATCCGGCGTGGTGGAGTGCTTCACCAGATAGCGCGCCACCGGCCCGCCAATCAACCCGCCCAGCACCAGACCAAAGGTGGCGCAGGCCATCGCCACTTCCGTCGCGTTTTCAAAGCCATAGCGTTCGATGAACAGCTTACTCCATGCCGCCCCGGTACCGTGTCCGCCAGACAGGGTGATGGATCCGGCCAGCAGGCCCATTAGCGGATCCAGCCCCAACAGCGTCGCCATACCGATGCCAATGGCGTTTTGCATCAGCAACAGTCCGACGACCACAATCAGGAACACGCCGAGTACTTTGCCCCCTGACCGCAGGCTTGCCAGGTTGGCATTCAGGCCGATGGTGGCGAAGAAGGCCAGCATGAGTGGATCTTTCAGGGACATATCAAAATCGATTTCCCAGCCCATGCTTTTTTTCAGCACCAGCAGGGCCAGCGCCACCAGCAACCCACCGGCAACAGGTTCAGGAATGGTGTACTTTTTCAGAAAGGAAACGCTGTGTACCAGCTTGCGACCAAGCAGTAAAACCAGCGTTGCGGCAACAAGGGTCGACAACGTATCGAGATGAATCATAGGAGGCTCCTTATATGCGCGTGTTCCATACACACGCGGCGTAATCCTGGCCGGTTTGCGCTCGTCATGAGCCACCGGCGCAAAAAGTGTAATTTTTTTTCGCTGTGGGTTGTAGAAAACCTGCTCACAGCGGCAGATTTTCTCCTCTTTTTTTGCTGGCAATCGTTTGCTTTTACCAGATGGTCAGATAAAATGCCCGCTTTTCCACCGTGGGATTACCGTCGATGTCCGTTAACAGCATAGAGTCTCCTGATGCGCAACCGATTGCGCAGAAGCAAAATAGCGAACTGATTTACCGTCTTGAAGACCGCCCACCGCTTCCGCAGACGCTCTTCGCTGCCTGCCAGCATCTTCTGGCCATGTTTGTTGCGGTGATCACCCCGGCGCTGTTGATCTGTCAGGCGCTTGGTTTACCGGCTCAGGATACGCAGCACATCATCAGCATGTCCCTCTTCGCCTCTGGCGTGGCCTCGATTATTCAAATTAAAGCGTGGGGTCCGGTGGGCTCGGGTTTGCTGTCGATTCAGGGCACCAGTTTCAACTTTGTGGCACCGCTGATCATGGGCGGTACGGCACTGAAAACCGGCGGAGCGGATGTCCCGACCATGATGGCGGCGTTGTTCGGCACGCTGATGCTGGCCAGCTGCACGGAGATGGTGATCTCCCGCGTTCTGCACCTGGCTCGCCGCGTCATTACCCCGCTGGTCTCGGGCGTGGTGGTGATGATTATCGGTCTGTCGCTGATCCAGGTGGGGCTGACCTCCATCGGCGGGGGTTATGCCGCGATGAGCGACCACACCTTTGGCGCACCGAAAAACCTGCTGCTGGCTGGTGTGGTACTGGCCATCATTATCCTGCTCAACCGTCAGCGTAACCCGTACCTGCGCGTGGCCTCGCTGGTGATCGCCATGGCGGCCGGTTACCTGCTGGCGTGGGCGCTGGGCATGCTGCCGGAAAACACCGCGCCAACCAACAGCGCGCTGATCACCGTTCCAACGCCACTGTACTACGGCCTGGGCATTGACTGGGGTCTGCTGCTGCCGCTGATGCTGGTCTTTATGATCACCTCCCTGGAGACCATCGGCGATATCACCGCCACCTCCGACGTCTCTGAGCAGCCAGTGTCCGGCCCGCTGTACATGAAGCGCCTGAAAGGCGGCGTACTGGCGAACGGCCTGAACTCGTTTGTCTCCGCCGTATTCAATACCTTCCCGAACTCCTGCTTCGGGCAGAACAACGGCGTGATCCAGCTGACCGGCGTGGCCAGTCGCTACGTTGGGTTTGTGGTGGCACTGATGCTGATCGTCCTTGGCCTGTTCCCGGCGGTGAGTGGCTTTGTGCAGCACATCCCTGAGCCAGTGCTGGGCGGTGCAACGCTGGTGATGTTCGGTACCATTGCGGCCTCGGGCGTGCGTATCGTCTCCCGCGAGCCGCTGAACCGCCGCGCGATCATGATTATTGCCCTGTCGCTGGCCGTGGGTCTGGGTGTTTCTCAGCAGCCGCTGATCCTGCAGTTTGCGCCGGACTGGGTGAAAAACCTGCTCTCTTCCGGCATCGCCGCTGGCGCATCACCGCTATCGTACTGAACCTCGTTTTCCCGCCTGAGAAAAACTGATCGTCCTCACGGCAGGCTGTCAATGCCTGCCGTGACATCTCTTTACACCATTCCCGCCTTGAGCATTGCGCATAAATCGTGCATAACTCCTTTATGTGCGTTTCGCGGGATGGAAGACCATGAAATTTATTGGAAAGCTGCTCGTCTATCTTCTGGTAGCCCTGCTCCTTGTGCTGCTGGCACTTTATATTCTGCTCCAGACCCGCTGGGGTGCGTCACAGGTCAGCAGTTGGGTCACGGTGAACACCGATTACGAACTCAGTTTCGATCTGATGGACCACCGCTTTTCGTCGCCTTCCCACATCCTTCTGGAAAACGTCACCTTTGGCCGTGACGGCCAGCCCGCCACCCTGGTGGCTAAAAAAGTCGATATTGGTCTTGGCAGCCGACAGCTCACCGATCCGCTGCATATGGACACCATCACCCTGGTCGATGGCACGCTGAATCTCTCTCCGCAGACCGCCCCGCTGCCCTTCCAGGCAGACCGTCTGCAGCTGAACAACATGGCCTTTAACAGCCCCAACACGGAGTGGGATTTAAGCGCGCAAAAAGTGACGGGCGGTGTCAGCCCGTGGCAGCCAGAAGCGGGTAACGTGCTGGGTAAAAACGCGCAGATCCAGATGAGTGCGGGTTCGCTCACCCTGAACGGCGTACCGGCCACCAACGTGCTGATCCAGGGCCAGCTCAACGGCAAGGAGGTGGTGCTGAACACCATCGGCGCCGATATGGCGCGCGGCTCACTCACCGGCTCCGCCCTGCGCAACGCTGATGGAAGCTGGATCATCGACACCATGCGCCTGAATGAGATCCGCCTGCAGAGCGATAAATCGCTGCTGGATTTCTTTGCGCCGCTCAACACGATCCCCTCTTTGCAGATTGGCCGTCTTGAGGTCACCGACGCGCGCCTGCAGGGGCCAGACTGGGCCGTCACCGACCTGGATCTCAGCCTGCGCAACCTGACGCTGAGTAAAGGAGACTGGCAGAGCCAGGAGGGGCGTTTATCGATGAACGCCAGCGAATTCATTTACGGTTCACTGCATCTGTTCGACCCGATCCTGAATGCGGAATTCTCTTCGCAGGGTGTGGCGCTGCGTCAGTTCACCTCCCGCTGGGAAGGGGGCATGGTGCGCACCTCCGGCAACTGGCTGCGCGACGGTAAAGCGCTGGTACTGGACGATGTCGCCGTCGCCGGGCTGGAGTACACCCTGCCGCAGAACTGGAAAACACTGTGGATGGATCCGCTGCCAGAATGGCTGAACAGCGTGACGCTGAAGAAATTCGGCCTGAGCCGCAACCTGGTGATCGACATCGATCCGACTTTCCCGTGGCAGATCACCTCTCTTGATGGCTACGGGGCTAACCTGCAGCTGGCCCAGGAGCACAAATGGGGCGTGTGGGGCGGCAGCGCCACGCTGAACGGCGCGGCGGCCACCTTCAACCGCGTGGACGTGCGACGTCCGTCGCTGGCGCTGAACGCCAACGCCGCCACGGTCAATATCACCGACCTGAGCGCCTTTACCGAAAAAGGCATTCTGGAAGCCACCGCGACGGTTTCACAGCTTGCGCAACGACAGACCACGGTGAGTCTGAACGGGCGCGGCGTACCGCTCAACATCCTGCAGCAGTGGGGCTGGCCTGCGCTGCCGGTGAGCGGCGACGGTAATATTCAGCTGACTGCCAGCGGTAGCGTGCAGGCGACTGCCCCGCTGAAGCCGACGGTAAATGGCAAGCTGAGCGCGGTAAATATGGATAAACAGCAGGTTCAGCAAACCATGACGGGTGGCGTAGTTTCACAATGAATAAGCCAGGTAGCGGCTACGCGGTTTTGGTTCCCTCTCCCTGTGGGAGAGGGCCAGAGTGAGGGCATCAAACCGCACAATACCTTGCGCTCAAAGGTGAACCACCACCTCATCCCCCTCCGCGTTCACCACCACGCCCCACTCGCTGCTCGCGTATGCGCCACCTTTCACACCGCTCACCTTCTGCACGTTGCGCAAGCAGACAGACCAGTTCCGCGCTTCACCCGCGCCGGTAAGGGTCACGGTGTCGCCCTGGCGTGACGCCTTCAACGTAAACGCCACGGAGCCGTCAGCCGCAGGCACTTCACTCACCGCCGTTGCGCCCTCATCCAGGTTAAACAGCTGGAAGGCCGCACCCTCATTCCAGGCGTAGTCCGGCTTCTGCTTGTTATTGCCCAGCGCTAGCAAGGTGTTGTCGCGCACATAAACCGGCAGGCTCATGAAATCGTGCTGCTGCTTATGCCAGCGGCAGCCCTGAACCTCATCGTTGTGCCACAAGTGCGTCCAGCGACCTTCCGGCAGGTAAAACTGCACCTCACCCGCCTCAGAGAACACCGGCGCCACCATCAAGGCATCCCCCAGCATGTACTGACGGTCGAGATAGCCACACGCCGGATCGTCCGGGAACTCCAGCATCATCGCCCGCAGCATCGGCGTGCCGCACTCCCGTGCCAGCGCCGCCTGACGATAGAGGTACGGCATCAGCTGGCATTTCAGCTGCGTAAAGTGGCGCACCACGTCGCAGGACTCATCATCGTACGCCCACGGCACCCGGTAGGATTTGCTCCCGTGCAGGCGGCTGTGGCTGGAGAACAGCCCGAACGCGCACCAGCGTTTGTAGACGTGCGCCGGGGCGGTATTTTCGAACCCGCCGATATCGTGGCTCCAGAACCCGAAGCCGGACAGACCAATCGACAGCCCGCCGCGCAGGCTTTCCGCCATGGATTCATAGTTGGCATAGCAGTCGCCACCCCAGTGCACCGGGAACTGCTGCGCGCCGACGGACGCCGAACGGGCAAACAGCACCGCCTCTTCCTCGCCCACCGTCTCTTTCAGCACGTTCCACACCAGTTCGTTATAGATGAAGGCGTAGTGATTGTGCATCTTCTGCGGATCGGATCCGTCAAACCACTGCACATCCGTCGGGATACGCTCGCCGAAGTCGGTTTTGAAGCAGTCCACGCCGATATCCACCAGGCCTTTCAGCTTATCGGCGTACCACCGGCACGCGTCCGGGTTAGTGAAGTCGTAAATCGCCAGCCCGGGCTGCCATTTGTCCCACTGCCACACGCTGCCATCCGGGCGTTTCAGCAGGAAGCCTTTCTCTTTCAGCTCGTTAAACACCGGCGATTTCTGGCCGATGTACGGGTTGATCCACACGCAGATCTTCAGCCCTTTCTCTTTCAGGCGGCGGATCATCCCTTCTGGATCCGGGAAGGTCACCGGGTCCCACTCAAAATCACACCACTGGAAGGCCTTCATCCAGAAGCAGTCAAAGTGGAAGACGTGCAGCGGCAGGTCGCGTTCGGCCATGCCGTCGATGAAGCTGTTCACCGTCGCTTCGTCGTAGTTAGTGGTAAACGAGGTGGTGAGCCACAGGCCGAAGGACCACGCTGGCGGCAGCGCCGGACGACCGGTGAACTGCGTGTAGCGGTCCAGGACCGCTTTCGGCGTCGGCCCGTCGATCACAAAATACTCCAGATATTCGCCCTCGACGCTGAACTGCACTTTGGAGACCTTCTCCGAGCCGATTTCAAACGACACATTTTCCGGATGGTTGACCAGCACGCCGTAGCCGCGGTTGGTGAGATAGAACGGAATATTTTTGTAGGACTGCTCGGTGCTGGTGCCGCCGTCGCGGTTCCAGGTATCGACCTGCTGACCGTTGCGCACCAGGGCGGTAAAGCGCTCACCGAGGCCATAGACCGTTTCCCCGACGCCCAGATCCAGACGTTCGAACAGATAGTTGCGATTCGTGTTGCTGTCCTGCACGTAGCCGTTGTTTTTCAGCTCGCTGCCGGTGATCCGCTGGCCGTTGCGCATAAAATCGAGCGCCCAGAACTCGCCTTTGGTGACGCGCACGCTGAGATTTCCGCTTTTCAGCTCGGCGTATTCGGCGTTATTTACCGTCTCGACCCTTACGTCCTTCAGCACGTTGAGCGGATAGTGCGGGCCTTTGTCCTGCGCCCCCTGGAAGTGCTCGATGCGCACCCCGACAATCCCTTCCTGCGGTGCGAAGAGCCGGACGGTGAACATCAACGTATCGAGTTGCCACGCGCGTTCGCGGACGTCGCGCGGTGCCACATACACCACCAGGTCATTGCCCTGCTGCTCCACATCGAACACCTGGACCGGATACGTCACGGTCAGGCCAGGTTGAATAAGCCAGTTTCCATCACTGATTTTCATACTTTCGTCCTCCTGGTTCTATAATCCTTTGCTGGCCGTCAGGTGCCTGCCGTGTGGCGATACGGGCACTGAGACCGGTTACAGAGGTTTTAAACCATTGTTTCAGGAGCGAGTATTGCGTTTTCTGGTTAGCAAATTACGTTTCTTGTTTTTTGTGATCGGGGTAAATGTCGCGGAGCACGAAATGCTAACCTGAGGATTTTCTTAAGAATTAACTGAAATGGGGGTGTTCAGGTCAAAAGAGAGGTGAAAAAAGTGTGTCGGGGTATGTGGTAAATGTCTGAAAGTAGCTATAATGCGCCCCGCCTCCATGTAGCAATGAAGGCGCGGAAGATCGTCATCTCCGGTGAGGTGGCTGGACTTCAAATCCAGTTGGGGACGCCAGCGTTCCCGGGCAGGTTCGACTCCTGTGATCTTCCGCCAAAAGTTCGTCCGCAACTATCCGAGAAAGTCTAAAAAATCTCTATTTTCCTTCGCATTGTTATTCACTGATCCATAGCAGTCCGACGAGCTATCTTTGAATTTATATTCAATAATAGTCGATCCTTTTACATCTACTATTATTTCGTAATTTAACAAGAAAGACAGATTAGGCATTTATTCTTACCAAACGAAGATGTTTTTTATTATTATCGGGTAAGGATATGGTGATGGAATTATATTATGGAAGAAGGTGGAATGACCGTCGTTATGTCACCGGTACAACTGGCGGCGGTGCTTTCAGATAAGAGCGTGACAGAAGCGGAAACGCTGAGTAACCGATCACTGGGGGGGCGCCTCACTATAGTTTACCCGGCAGGTCAGGAGATTGGATATGGGTTTTCACGAGGTAGTACACAGCGTATCAGCATGCGAAGTGTGAGGATTGTTATTGAGCTGAAAGAATATAATGGTAAGCCTTACTATATCCTTACTGCATTCCCGACCCCGTAGGTGAATTATGCAAAATTTCTATCATCTTGATCAGTTTATTCATGGTTACTTCAATCAAGATTATGACCTCATTAATGATGATGAGGATACAATTGAGGGAATAATTGGGCTATTTAAAAAGACGGCACCTGGTTGGTTGTTAAAAAAGTTAGCCGAAGAGATTGATACTTTCATTGGGTGTTACGGAGACAAGCTGGATGATGAGTTCAAAAGCCGATATGGATTTGATTTTTCGCCTGAGCTGTGGGAGACAACCTCTTACGACTTCCTGATGACGGTGCGCAGACTTGCCCTTGCTTAGCAACCGCGACTCATTGTCGAAGTGCAATGAAACCCGTAGTGAATTATCCCTTTGGCTCCAGGCCTTTTCGTCGTAAAGCCTCTCTCGCCAGTTCCTTCAACCAACTGGCGAGACTCACCCCTTCCTCAGCCGCCACGGCATCCAACTGCTCCTTCAATGCCGGATCAATACGCATCTTAAATTGCGGGGACTGCCCACCGCCTTTTGGTTTTTTTTCGCGCGATATGATTGACATGAGGCCACCTATCCATCTACTCCGAGCCATATTGGAGGCCACCTAAACCTCCTCTACTAGCAAGGCTCCGATGTGCGGGAACACAACAGGAGCGTCTAACCTCACCAACTATCAAGGAGTTGATTATGGCTGATTCGCATTCTACCCCAGACACCGACCAATCCGGAACCGAGCGTTCGTTAATTGTGGGATACCGCCCGAGTGTTTTCGACAAATCCACGCCGAAAATCATCCTTTCCGGCAAGTGGCTACGCGCAGCAGGTTTTGATACCGGACAGCAGGTCACGATAAAAGTCATGAAGGGATGCATCGTTCTGGTGGCGTATAACGAGCAGGAGCAGAGGTTGCAGGATGATTATAAACGGACGAAAGCAAAGCTTATTGAGATAGAGAACGCGCTTGCAGCGATCCAAACTCCGCATGCTGGAAAGCGCCTCGCAAAATCAAATACAAACCTCCTGGCTTAACGATTGTTTCTGGCATACTACGAACTTACCGACATCAACCTTATGAGGCGGAGGCTGCATGACATATGAAGCATTAATCAATTCACCAGCCGGTGAGTTCGTCATGTTTGCCAGCAAGGATGGAGAAGTTCGCATTGAATGCCGCTTCGAAAGCGATACTTTGTGGCTCTCACAGGCTACGATCTGTGAGTTATACGGCAAAGCCAAAGCAACGATCAGTGGGCATATCAAGAATATTTTTGATGAGGGTGAGCTCGTCGAAAATTCAGTTGTTCGGTTTTACCGAACAACTGCCAGCGATGGTAAAGTATATAATGTTCAATATATTAGCCTGCCCGTCATCCTCGCCATCGGCTATCGCGTCCGCTCCACGCGAGGGACACAGTTCCGCCAGTGGGCTACCCAAACGCTGCAGGAATATCTGGTAAAAGGGTTCGTTATGGACGACGAGCGCCTGAAAAACCCGCCTGTGGGATCATCCGCCGTACCTGACTATTTTGATGAAATGCTGGAACGCATTCGCGATATACGGGCCAGCGAACGCCGGGTATATCTCCGCGTGAGGGAGATTTTTGCATTAGCCGCTGACTATCAGCCGTCACTCAAAGAAACCACGCAATTCTTCCAGACCATCCAGAATAAACTGCATTTTGCCTGCACCGGCCTTACCGCCGCTGAGTTGATTCACCAGCGTGCGAACGCCACGCAACCGTATATGGGGCTGACCAGCTATAAAGGCGAAGAAGTCCGTAAAAGCGATGTCACCACAGCAAAAAATTATCTGTCTCAGGATGAAGTCAGCGAACTAAATCGTGTCGTTAATATGTGGCTCGACTTTGCTGAAGATCAGGCCAAACGCCGCAAGCAGGTATTTTTACGAGACTGGCAAACCAAACTCGATCAGTTCCTGCAATTTAACGACCGGGACGTTTTAGAAGGCGCAGGCAAAATCAGCAAAAAAGCGGCGGATGAAAGGCGTGCTCAGAATACATCGAGTATGAAAAGAAGCAGCGCCTGCTGAAAGAAGCCGAGGGTGAGAAAGATATTGTCGGCTTATTAAAATGGGATAAGCAGGCTAAGCGCTAATCCCGATTCAACCGCATATGCAACAGCGGAAACGGATTCCCCTGCCCATCAACCTCTGAGCGGCCGACCTGCACAAACCCCATATGGCGATAAAACGCGACGCCCTGCGGATTTTGCTCATTCACATCGACTTCGTTTGCGCCAAACTCTGCGATGGCATATTTCAGCAGTAATTTCCCGACGCCCTTTCCCCGGTTCGCGTCATCAACAAACAGCATTTCAATGCGGTTTTCATCCACGCCCAAAAAACCGTGGATAACGCCTGCATCATCGCGGGCCATCACGACGGTGAGGTTTGGCAGATACGCGTTGAGCAATAGCGGGCGCAGAGCCGCGATATCGCTTTCCTGTAAAAAGTGATGGGTGGCGCGAACGGAGGATTCCCAGATGGCGACCAGGCGTTCGAAGTGTGAGGGATGTGCGGTTTCTATTTTCATGGGGGGATCATGTTTGGAAAACCGAACTAATGCAAGTCACTCTGTGCGTGCTGCTCCCCCTCACCCCAACCCTCTCCCACAGGGCTGAGGGTTCCCCACAAAATAATACCTGCACGGAGGACCCCCTTTCCCTTGAGGGAGAGCGTTGGGGTGAGGGGGAACATATGGCTGTAGAGGTAATTCCGTTCACTTTATGTTTCTTGCTACTCTGTAACGACATAACCCGTGAACGTGCCAGGGTGGCTCAGTCGCCACCA
>NZ_RXPT01000020.1:0-94023 GCF_003965585.1 Enterobacter sp. WCHEn045836 | reverse complement strand
TGCGGGGTCAGACGGCACCTGGAGCTTCACGCCGAGCGTGGACCTGGGCCGCGGCGACCACACCTTCACCGCCACGGCGAAGGACCCGATGGGTAACGAGTCGAACAGCAGCAGCTGGACCGTGACCATCGACACCGATGCACCGGTGAAACCGACCATCGACGCGGCGCTGGACGACGTGGGCAGCGTGCAGGGTAACCTGGCGAACGGCACCACCACCGACGATCCGACCCCGACCCTGAGCGGCAAGGCGGAAGCGGGCAGCACCGTGAAGATCTACGATCAGAACGGCCTGCTGGGCGAAGTGACGGCGAAAGCCGACGGCACCTGGAGCTTCTCGCCGGTGGCGAAACTGCCGGAAGGCGAGCACCGCTTCCACGTGACGGCGACCGACAAGGCGGGCAACACCAGTGTGGCATCGGACGACTTCGTTCTGACCCTGGACTTCACCGCCCCGGACGTGAGCAAAGTGAGCATTACCGATGTGGTGGATGATTTTGGTTCTGTCATCGGATCGATTGCCTCGGGTGGTAAGACGGACGATAACACGCCGCTGATCAAGGGTACGGGCGCAGAGCCGGGCAACACCATCACCGTCTACAACGGTGACAAGGTGATTGGCACCGCGAAAGTACAGGCTGACGGTACCTGGGAACTTCAGGTCACGAAAGCCCTGCCTGACGGGACGTACAACCTGACGGTGAAAGAGACCGACAGCGTGGGTAACACCACGGCGGCATCACCAGAATACATTATTCAGATCGATGCGGGCGGTCAGCCGCTGCCACCGACCCTGAGCAGTGTGGAAGATGATGTTGCGCCGCATACCGGCCCATTACAAAAGGATGCGACAACCAACGACAACACTCTGTTGTTGACGGGTACGGCTGAAGCCGGTGTTACGGTTCGCATTTATGGCGGCCCGAACGGTACCACCCTGCTGGGTGAAACCAAGGCCGATGCCCAGGGCAAATGGAGCTTCAATACGCCGAAACTGGCGGACGGCGTTCATACGTTTGTCGCGGAAGCGATTAACGACATTGGTCAGGTAAGCCCGCAGACTGGCGGCTTCCCAATCACGGTGGATACCAGCGCGCCGGGTGAGGTCACAGGCTTTATCGTGAGCGATAACGAAGGTCCGAAGACCGGTACATTGTCCAATGGCGATACCACTGACGATGCGACACCGATGATCAGCGGTAAAGCAGAGCCAGGCAGCGTTGTTCACATCTATGTGAACGGCCAGGAAAACGGTACTGCGGTTGCAGACGCGAACGGTAACTGGACTTATACCACCGGTTCTCTGGCGGATGGGGAATACACCTTCACCGCGCGTGCTGAAGATTCAGCAGGCAACCTGGGGGCTGAAAATGCCGGTGTCACCGTCACGCTTGATACCTCCAGCGTACCGGTCACTATCGTTCGCGTGATGGACGATAAAGGCACCGTAACGGGCGAACTGAAGGCCAATGATGTGACTGACGATGCCCGTCCGGACATTATCGGTAAGGCAAAAGCAGGCAGCATCGTGACCATCAAAGATGGCAGCGTGGTGCTGGGCACCGTGACGGCAGATGCCAGCGGTAACTGGACATTCACTCCAACCAGCGATCTGGGCGATGGCGTACACAACATTACGGCGACCGCTAAAGATCTGACCGGCAAAGAGGATACCTCCAGCACCTTCAGTTTCGAAATTGACAGTAAAGCACCGAATCGTCCGAGCATTGATTACGCGGAAGATCAGGTGGGTACCGTTAAGGACGATTTGAACAGCAACGATGTTACTGACGATCCGCAGCCAATCCTGCACGGTACGGCTGAAGCGGGCAGCACCGTCAATATTTACACCGTTGACGGCACCCTGTTGGGTACAGTCACCGCGAACAGCAACGGTGCATGGAACTTCAAACCGGGCAGCAAGTTACCGGAAGGTAAAAACACCTTCTACGTGACGGCCACAGATGAAGCCGGCAACGTCAGTGACAAGTCTGCGGACTTCGTGCTGACTACCGACTACACCGCGCCGGATGCGAGCAAAGTGACCATTGATTCCGTCACGGATAACGTGGGTAACGTTCAGGGTATTGTTGCGGATGGCGGCGTACTGGATGACTCACGTCCGGTGATCCGCGGCTCTGGTGCGGAAGTGGGCAACGTCATTACGGTCTACACCACCGATAAAGACGGCAACACGAAGGTACTGGGTACCACCACGGTTGATCAGAACGGCAAATGGGAACTGACGCCATCTGAGTCTCTGTACGGTGACTCCATCAACAAACTGACCGTGACGGAAACCGATCGGGTTGGCAACGTGGCGAAACCAGCTGACAGCTATGACGTCATTATGTCCGATACCCCGGATGCACCAGCGATCGTTAACGTTCTGGACGATACCGGCACAACCGTTATCAACCTGGCCAACAATGCGTTGACCAAAGACGATACGCCGACCCTGAACGGGACTGCGGACGGTGCTGCGGGCGATACGATCACCATCTACAACGGCAGTCAGGTTGTAGGTAAAACAACGCTGAACAGCGATGGCACCTGGAGCTTCACGCCATCTCCGGCACTGGCTGACGGTAGCTACACCTTTACGGTGACCAATACCAACAGCGCGGGTCAGGAGAGCGATCGCAGCGGTTCGTTCACGGTAACCATTGATTCAACAGCACCGAATCCGGTTTCCGGCCTGCAGGTGGCTGACGATCAGGGGGCCTGGAAAGGTCAGTTAACCGACGGTATGACCACCGACGACAACAAACCGACCTTCACGGGTAAAGCAGAGCAGGGTAGCACGGTCACTATCTACGATAACGGCCAGGCGATTGGTTCAGTTGTTGTGACTAACACTGATGGTAGCTGGCAGTACACGCCAACCACGCCATTAGCAGATGGTGAACACCAGTTCGCGACCCAGGTAACGGATCCGGCGGGTAACGCGAGCGCGATCGTTGACGATATCACTGTTAACGTCTCCACGGGCGCAAGCTATCTGCAACTGCTGCAGGTGGTGGATGATGTGCAGGAAACGGGCGGCTCACGCGTGCTTCGCGAGGGTGAAGTCACCAATGATAGCCAGGTACAGCTGGTCGGTAAGGCGACGGCAGGCAGCACCATTATCATCACTGACGTCGGTGGCGTTCAGCTTGGCACGGTGAAAGCAGATGCCAACGGTGACTGGGAATTCACGCCGCTGAGCAGCCTGAGTGATGGCGCGCATACGCTGCGTATTACCGGGACCGATCCGTCCAATAACCCGCTCACGCCGATCGACTTTGATCTGGTGGTGGACACGGTTGCGCCTGTCGCGCCGGTTATTACGGATGTGCTGGACGACGTTAACCCGGTTCAGGGTTCTGTTGCCCACGGCAAACCTACCAACGACACCACGCCTGAAATTACCGGTACGGCAGAGAAGGGCAGCACGGTGAATGTGTACCATCAGGTGGATGCGACAACGCGCATTCTGCTGGGTACCGCCGTGGCCGATAGCACGACGGGCCAGTGGACGCTGCAGATCACTGACGCGAACAAGCTGACTGAAGGCACCTGGAATCTGGTGGCAACCTCTACGGATGCGGCGGGCAACATCAGTACGCCGAGCAACACCTGGACGATTGTTGTCGATACCACCGTGTCTGACGCGGTTATCAATATCAGCTCTATATCAGAAGACCGGGGGTCATCAGATACTGACTTCGTCACCAGCGATAACACGCTGTTGATTAACGGTCAGCTGACGAAAGCCCTGCAGGCGGACGAATGGGTTGAGATTAGCCTCGACAACGGTGCAACCTGGACGCGTGCCTCAACGGTGACCAGTACATCCTGGACTGTGGATATGCAGAACACGACGCTGAATGATGGTGCTTACACCATTCAGGCTCGCGTGGTGGATAACGCCGGTAACGTTGGCAGCACTGATTCTCAGGCGCTGCAGGTGGCAACAGGCGGCAGTGACATGAATGGTCTGTCTACGACCACCAAAGTCACCACCGATACCAGCCATGGTCTGACGACAGGTGATCACTTCAGCCATGCTGCGACAGCAACCAACAGCGACATGGTCACCCGTGACCGTACGGTGACCATTAGCGGTAACCTGAGCGCGGCGCTACAGGCGGGTGAGCATCTGCAGATCTCCCTGGATAACGGCAAAACCTGGCAAACGCTGGCACTTAACGGCCAGAGCTGGAGCTATGTACTGCCGGAAGCGACAGCAAGCACTACTCACAGCTTCAAGCTGCAGGTCATTGACGTTGCGGGCAACCCAGGTACGAACACGAAGTTTGCGGATAGCTACAACGTGGTTATCGATCTGGATTCTCCGAACGGTATTACCGGGGCGCCAGATGTGCCGCAGCACACCACCACAGGAGATTCGTTCACCTTCTCCAGCGGTCAATACGGTCGTGTTGAAGCGGGGGCGATTGTCTCGCTGGTGAGTGACGTCAACAACAACGGGACCTATCAGGAAGGTCTGGATCAGGTCATTGGCTTCGTGAAGGCTAACGCTGACGGCTCCTGGAGTCTGAATACGTCGCTGCCTTCTGGCGCACATAACCTGGCCTTTGTGGTCTGGGATGAAGCGGGTAACCGCTCAAGCATGAGCGCCAGCACCAGTACAGGTGTCACCGAAGGTGGCGGCAGTACGCTGATTGAACAAACCTGGGGGGGAACGACCGATGCGGACAGCCGCGGTCTGAACGCCGCTGCGGTGACCATCAGTCAGGATGGTCTGTGGTCATTCTTCCAGAGTGCTCGTGGCACTTCTGGCACATCGACCGCTAACGCCGGACGTGTCTATGACTCCGTCACGCGTGAAGACTACGATTCAACGTACCTTGCCCAACCGTCAACTGAAAACGGTGCGGGTTACGACGTAGATAGCACGTCATACAGCCGTTATGTTAACTCCGCAGCCTTTGCGGACATTAACCGCGATGGCTATGCCGACGTCATGTCTCAGATCAGTAGTTATAGTAACGCGGGTCGTACCGCCTACTGGCTGCAGAATGCGGACGGTAGTTACTCCGCGAAGGCGCTGGATCAGGGCACCCTGAACCACCTCGGCGGCGTGATTTCCTATGACCGTGAAGGTGATGGCTATCTGGACTTTGTGCTGGGTGACTCCGAAGCAGACTCCATTTCGTTCATCAAAAATACGCAGGGCACGCTCAGTTACGAGGACAATTCCGGCTTCTCTGACGGACATCCTGGCGGAGCATTGCCAACGTCGCTGAGTGTGCTGCACGAAGTCGGGGCTGTGGATATCGATAACAACGGTACCGTAGATATTACGGCACATATCGACTACAACGGCGCTGGCAACCTCGTCGGCAACAACTCCCGCGGTCTGGGTATCTTGTATAACCAGACTACCGGGACGTCGAAGACCAACTTCGGTGAAGTTGGCTACTACGCGAACGTGTTCCGTGACGATGGCCATGAAGACTACGGTAACTTGTCTATCTCCATGACCTATGCGGATTACAACAACGATGGTTGGCTGGATCTGTTCCTGAGCCGTGGTTCGAAGGGGGGCAGTAACAGCGACGAGAGCCGTATCTATCTGAACGATGGTACCGGCAAGCTCAATGCAACGGACAGCCAGGCGCAGTGGTTTGGCGATAACGTTGATGGCGGCACGTCGCTGGCAGTGGACTGGAACCACGACGGTAAGATGGACATCATCGAAGTGCCACGCTCTGGCGTGACTGGCTCGCCGATGTTGTATACCAATACCGGTAGTAACAATTGGGGCGCCAATAAAGTCAGCCTGACAGGTAGCACGACGTTCAACAACATGACGGGTGCCGTCGCACTCGACTATGACTGGGACGGCTCGATGGACCTGGTGCTGTACCGTTCTGGCGCAGATGCTGATGTCGTGGCAAGAGACGACGCGGGACGCACGATGCTGGTGAAAAACACCAATATCGCGGCGGACGGCACGAGCCTGCAGATCCGTATTGTTGACGGCAACGGCATCAATACCTTCTACAGCAACACCGTGAAGTTATACAACTCAGCGGGCGAGCTTGTGGCAACCCAGTTGATTAACCCGCAGTCCTCTGGTTCCAGCAACAGTATGGGTCTGGTGAGCTTCTTCGGGCTGGATCCGAATGAAGTTTACTCCGTGCAGATGCTGCGCATTACCGACGGTAAAGCGGATCACGTTGGCGCAACGGGCAGCATTGGTGGTTACACCAACGGTACGGTAAATGAGAACTGGGGTGGCCTGACAACAGGTAAAGCCCATGACTCCTACGTACTGACGGCGGAAAGCAGCAATGCGGCGAACAACACTTCCGGCAACAACGGGATCATCGGGACGGGCTATAACGACACTTTCTTCGGTTCTGCAGGCAATGACACCTACAACGGTGGCGGCGGCTGGAACCAGATTGTGAGCGGTAAGCCAGTCTGGAGCGAAACTGCCGGTATGGACGTTGTTGACTATAGCCGTTCAACCACTGCGATCAACGCGAACCTGTGGACAGGCACTGCAACCGGTAACGGCACCGATAAGCTCCTCAACATCGAGGGGCTCGTAGGTTCCAGCCAGCAAGATACGTTTACGGATAACTCTGCGAATAACGTGTTTGAAGGACGTGGTGGCAACGACGCCTTCTACCTGGTCAACGGCGGTAACGATACGCTGATGTACAAGGTGTTGGCAGGTCTGAGCAACGACAGCACCGGTGGCAATGGTCATGACACGATCCACGGCTTTAAGGTGGGTAATCTGGTGAAAGACAGTGATGCAGATCTGCTCGATATGAGTGAACTGCTTGACTACAAAGGTTCTGTCTCCTTCTTCGAAGACGAAGGAAAACTGGAGCTGGATTACTCCTCCCGCGGCGTACTTGACTACGTGAAGGTGGAAGTTGTGGGTAGTGATACCGTGATCAGTATCGACCGTGACGGTCAGGGCGGACAGCATGGATTTACGCAGGTTGTCACGCTGGCTGACGTGCAAACGGATTTGGTGACGCTGCTACAGAATAACCAAATCATGATGTAACCCAGTAAATACCCGCCATCTTCGGATGGCGGGCTTTCTGCACGCATCTACCCATCGTTGTTACACAGTCATTCACTGGGTTAATCGGGAATTTGATAAATGAAAGTAACCCTTAATAAGTTTAAAAAAATAAACCTGGCGTGTGCTATTACTGCCGCGCTCAGCGTATTGATATCCAGCACTGCATATTCAGCAGAACGCGTGAAGCACGTCATCGATATACCGGCAGACGTCAAAACCGCTTCCGGGAAGACGGCACCACAGCCCTATCGTCCGGTCGCAGATGTGACACCGGAACAGGCACAAATTGTGGTTTATTACCCTGAGGGGAGCGTACCCGCGACGATCTACGTTGACCGCGAGCTGCAGTCGGTACTGCTGCCGGGGCAATTTACCGTCCTGTGCGCCGCGCCAGGCGCGCATGCGGTGGAGTCCTGGTTCAACGATCACCCTGCTTATCAGGGGAAACAAAATCCTCTGCAACAGCTCAATGCCGAGAGTGCGCAAACCTATTTTATTCAGGTTAATCCAGGTACGTCAGGAAATACGGCGGCCCTGGAAGAGCGTTCTAAGGCTGAAGCCCTGTTGAGTAAAATGCATAAACAGACCAAAATTATTAACCGTGCATCCCAGGTAAAAACCTGTGATTACGTTAATAACAGCGGTGTGGTGCTTATTCAGGAGCAAGTCCTGTTCCGCTTTGCGGCAAGTAATGCGGCAGGGATTTTTGCTGAATCCCGCAATAAGCTGGACGAGGTGGTGAAATTTACCAAAAAGGCGAATAACGTCAGTGAGATCCAGATTGTGGGTTATACCGACGCAATTGGTAGCCGTGAGGCTAACCAGCGCCTGTCTGAAGCACGTGCCGATACCGTTCGTTCATTGCTGATCGAGAAAGGGATTAAACCGGAGCTGATCAATAACACGACGGGCAAAGGAATAGCACAAAGCGCTGAAGGCTGCGGTACCTCTGCCAGCCAGCAAGCGGCAGGATGTAACGTCAACAGCCGTCGCGTAGAAATTTTAGTGAAAAGCCACTAAGTCAGCATCGATACAAAAATACGGATTGCGGAGACGCTTTCCGTATTTTTTTGTGAATAATTTGACGGTGTTATGGAGACACGGGCGACGTGTTAGAGGCGGTGAGGGATTAAGCAGTTTGTGGTTCGTACATCTTAATGTGGGCAATGCTGTAGTACTTTTTCTTTTCTCTGATTATGTCATGGTCAATCGAGGATTTAATGATTTCGCCGCAGGAATAGATTTTCTTTAAAGAGTTAAACCCCAACTGTTTCATTATGCTGTTGCTGTAGGTATAAGTGGTTTTTGGCTTGATGTTATATAAGGTACTGATGTCGTCAATCGTGTAGCCTGAGATCATTAACTTCAGGACACAGAACTCCATATGCGTCAGTTCGATATGTTTTTTGACGATCACGCTTTTGCTGGGGTGACGCTGGGTATGCATTTTCCTGACAATTTCATCGTTGGTCAGATTATTGATATTCACGAGACGATGTTTGTAATGCGAGCAGATGCAGGCGAAAAGCTCCGGAAAGATATCCGAGTGGTAAGCGATGATGATCTCTTCAATGGCGTGGAGGTTTGTTTTCTGTTTTAGTGAGATAAGCCACTGAAAGTAGATGATGTTGCTATAAATAGAGTCAGGAAGCACCAGGTACAAGGTAAAAAAACTATCTTTTTTCATACCTTTTACCCAGTCGTGTAAATGGTGCTGATTATAAAAAGAGAGAATCTCTTCTTTTTTGAACGTATTGGAAAGTAAATGGCGCAATCCGATGTTGCTGAAATGACATCTTGATAATATGACCCGCGACGTATCCATTTTTATCCCTTTGGTTAATGTATTCTGCACGCCTCTTTTTGGTGTAAGATTTGCATGCTAACGATCTTATGATACGGTATGTATATATTTTCATTTTACACGATGTCTCAGGGTTAATATGTGAGAATAGTCCCCGCACAAATGGGAATTGTTTACGTGCCTGATGATTGGACGGCTTTCTATATTAATGATAAGAAAGAGATGTCAGGGGTTAGGATTACTCCACGTCTACAGGACATGCATACTTTTAAGGTTTATCATTTAATCAATTGTGGAATGCCACGCTTCATTCTCTCTGCACCATCATGGGTGATTGATTAATTATAAGGAAATGTCATTTCACCGAAATGGCATAAAGAAAAGTATGAGAAAATTGCCAGCTCTGTTTATTTTCACCACGCTATTTTTACTGGCAGGGTGTCAGATAACCCCCGGAAGCCATATTGATACCGACGGAAAAACGGTTGTCGAAACGCCCGACCCCGATAATATCAATGACGTAAAGGTGAATGTTTACCCCGTTACGCCGGCACTGATTGAGAAATTACGTGAAAACGTCGTGGTCGCCCACGCCAATGCGGAGCTGAATAAACGACTCGAAGCGTATGAGTACCGTATTGGGGTTGGTGACATCATTATGGTCACGGTGTGGGAACATCCTGAGCTTACCACCCCGTCTGGCCAGTATCGTAGCGCCAGCGATACGGGAAACTGGGTCCATTCAGACGGCACTATTTTTTATCCGTACATCGGGAAAATCCATGTTAAGGATAAAACAGTCACTGAAGTCAGAGAGCTGATTACCGAACACCTGGCGAAATACATTGAGTCCCCACAGGTCGATGTGGGGATTGCCGCGTTTCGCTCTCAGAAAGTGTATGTCTCTGGTGAAGTTAATCAGTCCGGGCAGCAGCCCATCACTAACGTTCCATTGACCATCATTGATGCGGTTAATCTGGCGGGTGGGCTGACTGAAAACGCAGACTGGGGGAATGCTGTTTTAACCCAGGGGGGTAAAAAATCAATCATCTCGCTGCAAGCGCTTATGCAGTATGGCGATCTGCAGCAAAACAAGTTGCTCTATTCCGGCGATATTCTGTATATCCCGCGTAATGATGATTTAAAAGTCTTTGTTATGGGCGATGTGGTGAAGCAAACCACCATGAAAATGGATCGCTCAGGCATGACGCTGACCGAAGCGTTGGGTAATGCGGAGGGCATGAATCAATTAACCAGTGATGCCAGCGGTATTTTTGTGATCCGTTCGGAAAACAAACCGGATGCGTCAAAAGGAAAACAGGCAAATATTTATCAGCTTGATGCCAGGGATGCGACGGCGCTGGTGCTTGGCACCGAATTCAGGCTCAAGCCGTACGATATTGTGTATGTGACGACCGCACCGATTGCGCGCTGGAACAGAGTCATTAATCAATTAATGCCAACCATTAGTGGTGTCTACAGCCTGACTGAAACGACGCGCTTCATCAGAAACTGGAGTAATTAATATGAATGGAAGGTATCAGTCCATTCTTGTCGTCTGCACAGGCAATATTTGTCGTTCCCCGGTGGGGGAACGCATTTTGCGTTCTCGCTTGCCCAATATGATCGTGGATTCCGCCGGGATTGCTGCGTTAACGGGGGAAGCGGCAGATCCCGTAATGGTTAACACTGCACGTGAGAATGGCCTTTCATTAGAGGGTCATTGTGCCAAACAACTTACACCGCTGATGTGTCGTGAATATGATTTGATTCTGGCCATGGAGCAAAACCATATTGAAGCCGTGACCCGCCTGGCAATGGAAGCCCGGGGAAAGACATTTTTATTCGGATATTGGCTCCAGCAAATGGAAATTCCTGATCCTTATCGTCGGGGTCGAGATATCTCAGGTGTTATTTTTAAACAACTTTTTTCCGCTGCCGAAGAATGGGTCAAGGTTTTCCAGCAGGTTAAATAATCAGGGCTGATTAGAGCATGTTTGACAAACAGATTAGCAATTCGCAAACCGATAATGTTCCGCGGCAGGAGGATATTGACATCGTTCAACTCCTCAAAGTCTTATATTACAGTAAGGTCTGGATAGCGGCGACGACATTACTGTTTATCGCTTTCGGCATCGTTATTGCTTACACCTTAGCGCCGGTCTATAAAAGTGATGCGTTAATTCAGGTTGAGAGAAATGCATCTACGGGGCTGTTGAATAAGCTCTCTACGATGCTACCTGAAGGCTCCGGGGTCGCTTCAGAATCTGAAATTTCGTTAATTAAATCGCGAATGGTGATCGGTAAAACCGTGCGCGATCTGGGGCTGGATATCTCCGTGACTGAAAAACGCTATCCGTTTGCGAATACCCTGCTCCTGCGCCTGTTTGGCAAATCCACGGGTAACATTGAGGTTGCAACTTTAACTGTCCCCGAGGAGTTCCTGAACGAAGCGTTGATCCTGACGATAACTGCTGCGGGTGAGTACACCCTGCAGGTCGGCGAGGCCGTTTTGCACGGTAAAGTGGGGGTTCCTCTTCACGCGCACGGCATTGATTTTATGATTGAACGTGCCGAACTGACCCAGGACACCGTGTTCATTTTACGTAAGCACAATGAATATTCGGTAATTGATGAGATCAAAAACAATATCGTCGTGGATGGAAAATCCGGTGGCAATGGGATGCTGCATCTGAGCATGACCGGCACCGATCCGGTGATGATCAGCAAAATCCTTGAAACGATCAGCCACAATTATCTTGCCCAGGACGTTGAGCGTAAGTCAGAAGAGGCCAGCAAGAGTCTGGCCTTTGTGAACGAACAATTACTGCAAATCAAAAACAATCTGGTGACGGCAGAAACGAAACTCAATGATTTCAGAAAGAATAATGAGTCGGTGGATTTATCCCTTGAAGCGAAATTCATTTTAGACAATGTGGTGTCCATTGATACCCAACTGAATGAATTAACCTTTAAAGAAGCTGAAATTTCAAAGCTCTATAAACGTTCGCATCCGGCTTATAAAGCGCTGTCAGAAAAACGTGCGGTACTGCAGGAAGAGAAAGAGAAGCTCAATCAACGTATCAGTACGATGCCGCGGACTCAGCAAGAAATTTTGAGCATGACCCGTGATGTGCAGATGGGAAATGATATCTATATGGTGCTGTTGAATAAGCAGCATGAGCTCAATATTAATAAAGCCAGTACGCTGGGTAATGTTCGTATTATTGACAATGCCGTTACGCAGCATAAGCCGATTAAACCGAAAAAAACGTTGATTGTCATCCTGTCGGCGCTGTTGGGCTTCCTGTTCGCCTCCGGCGTGATTCTGCTACGCAACATGTTAATTAAAGGGATCAAACAACCCGCGGAGCTGGAAAAACGGGGCATCCCTGTCCACGCCGTCGTACCGCTGGCACCTGAACTGACAAAGAGCAGACGCTGCCGGGCGATTACCACCTATCAGTCTGATGAGCTGTTAGTGAAATCGTCGCCAACCTCGCTGGCGGTCGAGGCGATAAGAGGGCTGCGGACCAGCCTTCATTTCGCCATGCTGAAGTCAGAAAATAAAATATTAATGATTTCAGGCACCTCTCCGGGGGTGGGTAAATCCTTCGTCAGTTCAAACCTGGCGGTGCTGATGGCGCAGGCCGGTTCACGGGTGCTGCTGATTGATTGCGATCTGAGAAGGGGATATTTGCACAGCATCTTCTCGCAGGCGGAAGGCCATGTCGGGCTTGCTGATTATCTCTCAGCGAATGTGGCGGTGTCCCAGGTGATAGAAGAGACAGAGTACCAGGGCGTCGATTTTATTGGCCGGGGAAGAATGGTCAATAACCCCGCCGAGCTGTTTATGACGGAGAAATTCCAGGCACTCGTTGCCGCCTGTTCAGCGCAATACGATGTCATTATTCTCGATACGCCGCCTATTCTGAGCGTTACGGATGCCGCGATTATTGGCCGATTTGCCTCAACATCTCTGATGGTCGTCAGGTTCGAACAGAACTCGATCCAGGAGGTGGAAGCGGGGCTGCGTCGATTCAATCAAAACGGGATCGCCATCCAGGGGGTCATATTCAACGGCGTTGAAAAACGCGCTTCGGCCGCCTATAGCTATGGCGATTATTCATACCAGGAGTAATTCATCTCTCTTCTTTTAAGGAATAAGTCTTGACAGGCAGGGAATGTGTAATATTCCTAATGCCTGTGGACTTGTTCCTGGTTAAAAGTTCCCGTTATGTAATGCAGTCTGAATGCCAATTCCAGATAAAAATGCCAGAATTAATACCAAGGAATGCTCTTAAAATCTAAATTAATGAACCATCAGGGAACCACAAGGGGGGATAAACAGTAATCAACGGATATGAAGTAGTGATTTAGAGTGGTGATGTTATATTTTGAAAAAATGTAATGATTCCGAAATAAAGAGTCGATTAAATGAATAGTAATAAAAATAAAGTCTTTCAACTAGAGTTGAAGTGGCATCCTGTTGCCGCTTCTGTGCTACTCGCTCTGCCAATTGTTGCGCACTCAGCAGCGATCAACATCAAGAACGGCGTGGTTTATACTGCCGGGAATGTGCCTGTCATTAACATTAATAAAGCCAACGATAAGGGGCTTTCTCATAATGTGTATGACAACTTAAACGTTGATAAGAATGGGCTTATCTTCAATAACAGCATGACTGAATCAAATACCGTTCTGGCGGGTAAGATTCAGGGGAACAGCAATCTGACGTCCGGGACGGCGAAAGTCATCCTGAACGAAGTCACGTCTAAAAATGCCTCTGCAATTAACGGCATGATGGAAGTGGCCGGCGATAAAGCCGATTTAATAATTGCTAACCCGAACGGTATTACCGTTAACGGTGGCGGCGCCATTAACACCAGTAAACTGACCCTGACAACCGGTACGCCGGATATTCAGAACGATCAGTTAGCCGGTTATTCTGTTAACGGTGGTACCATTACGCTGGGTAAACTGAATAACGCCAGCCCGACGGAAATTTTGTCTCGCAATGTTGTCGTGACCGATAAAGTCACAGCTAACGAGCTGAACGTTGTCGCCGGTAATAACTACGTTAACGCTGCAGGTCAGGTGACCGGTTCAGTAGCCGCAGCCGGAACGCGTAATGCCAACAGCATTGACGTTGCTGCGCTGGGCGGTATGTATGCCAATAAGATTAACCTCGTCAGCACCGAAAGCGGTGTCGGCGTGCGTAACCAGGGCATTATTGCGGGTGGCATCAACGGCGTAAATATTGACGCTAACGGTCAGTTGCTGAACAACAATGCGCGCATTGAGTCCTCTGGTCAGATCAATATTAAAACCAACGGCGCACTGAGCAACGTCACCGGGGATATTACCTCTGTAGGTACCATCGCGCTGGACACCAACAAAAACAGCCTCAACAACAGCCGTTCAGGCAACATTTCGACAATGGGAGACCTCTATGTCAATAGCGGCGCCATTGATAACACCAACGGCAAAATGGCGGCGGCAGGCATGCTGGCTGCGGATACCAACGGCAACACCTTAACTAACTACGGTAAAGGAAATACTGTCGGTATTGAAGCCGGTATCGTGGCGTTAAAAACCGGTACCCTGAATAACAGCAACGGCCAGATCAAGGGCGGGTATGTGGGTCTTGAATCTGCTGCTGTGAACAACAACAGCGGTTTAGTCGACTCCCTTGGCGATGTGAACGTTGTGAGCGGCGGTAACGTCGATAACAACCGGGGCATGATCCGTTCTGCGGGCGGTTTCACCAAGATTGCCGCGAAAGGTACGATTAACAACGGCGCGACCAAAACCGCCGACACGGCCAGCAATGACTCGTTAGGCATTATCGCTGAGAAGGGCGTGCAGATTGCCGCGAACAGCATCAATAACAACGGTGGGCAGATGGCGTCAAATGGCGATATCTCCCTTGAAAGTGCCGGCGCGATTGATAACTACTCGGGCAAACTGAACTCAAACAGAAAGGTTATTGCCAAAGCGGCCTCTCTGCGTAACGACAACGGCGGTGTTGCGGGTCGTACCGGTGTGAGTGCCGCAGTGGGTGGAAACATCACCAACTACATCGGCGTCTTCAGCTCTGAAGAAGGGGATGTTGCCCTGGCATCGAATGCCCTGAACAACCGCGGTGGCTTCATTATGGGACAAAACGTCACCATTAATGCCAACGCAGGGGTGAACAACAACACCGCGTTCATCGTTGCCAGTAAGGTATTGAGCGTCACTGCAGGCGATAACATCGAAAACCGTTACGGTACCGATTTCGGATCCGCATTTGGTACCTACTTCGGCATGCCGCAGCAGAACGGCGGTATGGTTGGTAAAGAAGGCGTCTCGCTGTCCGGGAACTATATCTATAACGGCGAAAGCCGCATCATTGCTGAAAATGGCCCGCTTACAATGCAGGCACGAGGCAGCATTGATAACGCGCGTTCGTTGCTGGTCAGCGGCGGGGATGCCTCCATCAAAGCGGGAAGCACCCTGACGAACAACTACGCAACCATCTACAGCGTGGGCGACCTGCTGATTGATGCGAACAGCGTGAGCAACTACAGCAACGGTGCGCTGGAAGATAACAACGCGACTGGCGTTATCGCGGCAGATAAAAAACTGACCATGAATGTGAAGAACAGCTTCACCAACTATGGCTGGATCAGCAGCCTCGGTGATGCCATTCTCAATATTCTGAACGGTTCTTTAACTAACCGTAATACGCTCTCCGCTGAGAAGTCTCTGACCGTGTCTGCACAGACCGGGGTTGAAAACCTGAAAGATATCGCCGCGGGCGAGCATCTGGTGGTGAACAGCCAGCGTGGTGTAACCAACAACTCCAACAGCAATATGGTGGGTGATAAGGTCACGATCTCTGCGGTCTATGATATTAACAACCGTGGCAATATCGTGGCTGACAGCAGCCTGGCGATGAGCGCTAAAGGCAATATCTATAACGATCTGAATATGATCAGCTATGGTGACATTGCCTTAAGTGCCAATAACATTGATAACGGCTCGCGCAAAATCAAAGCGGTGGGTGATGTCACGCTGACAGCGGCCGGGAATGTGAGCAACAGCCGCGGCGAAATCAGCTCTGAGACTGGCGATATCACTATCAATGCGGGTGGCACCGTAGATAACTACTATGGTCAGCTCCTGTCCGGTAGCGATATTGCGCTGAAAGCGAACCGTCTGAACAACGACTACGGTCGGGTTGCCGCTTACGGCAATATCGATCTGGCGCTGACGGGGTATTTCGACAGCAACCGTGGTTCCGTCCTTTCTCAGACGGGTGATATCACACTGGCTGCCAACACCGTTGATAACAACAACGGTCTGATTGCCGGTAAGAATGTCACCGTCGAGTCAAAAGGTGCGGTTTACAACAACACTGCCATGATCGTGGCGGACAAAAAGCTCTCCGTGAACGCGGCAGGGAATGTTGAAAACCGTGACGGTAACAACTTCGTACGTAATCATGGCGAAACCTTCGGTGTGACGGGCGATGTGGGTGGCATGATTGGCCGTGAAGGTGTCGCTGTTTCCGGTCAAAACGTCTACAACAACAACAGTAGCATCATCGCTGATAACGGTGCGCTGAGCGTGCTGTCTAAAGGGACGCTGGACAACACCCGCGCGATGCTGGTGAGCGGCGCTGACGCCATCATCAAAGCGGCCGGTACGTTCTATAACAACTATGCCACCACCTACAGTGCAGGCAACCTGGATATCACTGCGGGTACGCTGAACAACTACAGCGATGGCAGCATGGAGAGCAACACGGCGACCGGCGTTATCGCGTCAGATAAGAATCTCAATCTGACGGTTGATAACAACGTCACCAACTACGGTTGGATCAGCGGTAAAGGCGATCTGAACTTCACTATCCTGAAAGGTGCACTGACTAACCGCAATGCAATCTCTTCAGGTAACGCTCTGGCGATTAATGCCCTGAACGGTGTTGAGAACTTTAAAGACATCGTGGGTGTGGCCAGCGCGAAAATTGATACTCAGCGTCATGTTACCAATAATGCCAACGGCAATATCCTTGCACAGAATATCGTGATTAATGCCGGTGCCGACATTAACAACCGCGGTAATATTGTGAGCGATTATACGCTGTCTGTGAAAACAGCTGGGAATATCTATAACTACCTCAATATGCTGACGTATGGCGTTGCGGGTGTCACGGCGAATAACGTGACAAACAGCGGTCAGGATGCAGTATTTGGTGGCTTATACGGTATGGAACTGATTACCAATAAAGTGACCAATACCGGCACGATTGTTGGTATGTAATCTAAAAATGTAACAAAAGGCAGCAGCTATTGTCTGATAGCGCAAAGTCAGCACGAGACCCTGCTGCCTTTTTTTCTGAGAAAGTGAATGGAACTGCGATTTAAATTTTTACTGTCATTGCTGGTAATGTCGTCTCAAGCGTTTGCAGTTGACGATATTAATGCCCTGATTAAACAGCAGCAAAATGCAGATCTAAATACTTTCAAAGAACACAAGGTGTATCGGCAGGATGTTTTCTCCAGCACCGAACGTAAAGTATTTAGACTGGATAAATTACCTGAGGAGAAAAACTGTTTTACCCTTAAAGCACTTGTTCTTGATAATGATTTTTTGAAACGTAAAACCGAAAAGGCGATAAAAAAAGAGATCGTCGGGCGTTGCGTGGGCAGCATCGGTGTGGTGAAAATTGCCGCCGCGTTACAGGATTTTTATATCGATGCCGGTTACATCACGACCCGCATTACGATCCCTTCGCAGAATATTTCGTCTGGTACGCTGAAGCTTGACGTCAATGCGGGGAAGATAGAAAAAATTATTGTCGAGCATAATGATATTAATCCATGGATGCTGCCGTTTGCGAAAGAGGACATCCTTAATATTCGCGATATCGAGCAGGGTCTGGAAAACCTGCAGCAAGAACCCGGCGTGGATGTGAAGATCAATATCGAGCCGGGTACGAAGCACGGGTATAGCACCATTCGCATCAGCACCAACCGGGAAAAACAGTGGAGCGTGCGGGCGAGCTATAACAACTGGGGCGATAAAGCGACAGGAGAACACCTGACCTCTGTGGTGGGCTATCTCTATAACATCGCCCGGTTTAGCGATCTGTTTTATCTCGCCGGAACGAAGAGCACGACGGGTCAGTATCAGAGTGTAAGTGGTTACTATGCCTTGCCGGTAGGCTACTGGAACTATTCGCTGTTTTATAGCAGCAGCAAGTCGCGTCAGGCGATACCGCTCTATTACACCACGGTGGATTACGCCGGTAAGAGTGACTACGGGAGCATTAAGGCGACGCGCACGGTCTACCGGGATAAAAGCCGGAAGGTGACGGGGAATGCCGAGCTGATCCGTCGAAAAGCCAGTTATACCCTTAATGGCGAGGAACTTGTCTTACAGAAGCGTGACATGGATAACGTCAGGTTTGGCGTGAATTACACGCAGCAGCTGGCAAATGCACACTGGGATTCAACGGTATCCTGGCAGCGTTTTGTCACCTGGTTCGGCGCTGAAAAAACGCCGGATATGGTGTATGGCAATGTCAGTCCCGTCAGTCAGCTGGTGAATGTGGAAAGTCGCTATACCCGACAATTTTCTCAAAACGCCTATAGCGCTTTTTTTTTGGCGCAATACGCACCGCGTGAGCTGACGCTGCAGGATCAAATGACGATGGGCGATCGCTGGAGCGTGCGCGGGTTTGAAAATAGCGTAGGCCTGACCGGGAACAGCGGGTACTACCTGCAAAATACATTTTATCGCCCGGTGCGAGGAATGAACGCAAATTATTATGTTGGCGTGGACGCCGGTCATATAAGACGGGACAGTGTCTATGGCGAAGAGATTATCGTCGGCAGCACCCTGGGTATTCAGGGGAATGTGAAAAGTCTGGCGTACGATTCATCAGTCTCCATGCCGGTTAAATATCCTGGCAGCATGGACGTGAATAAATTTAATTTTAATCTGAATCTTTCTTATCAGCTTTGAAAGGGAAGCACGATAAATGCGTATCGGCACGGACATTGTGGAAGTTTCGCGCATACAGCGAGCGATAACAAACTGGCAAAGCGATTTTTTACAGCGCGTCTTTACCCCGCAAGAAAATATAAAAATTAACCGGGAAGATCCTAACTATGAGCGCGCATCAGGTTTCTGGGCGGCAAAAGAGGCGGTCGTTAAGGCGCTTGGCTGTGGATATCGCGACGGCATCACCTTTAAGGATATTGAAATAAACCATGACGAACTGGGTTGTCCCCATCTGATTTTCTCTGGGCGAGTCAAAGAGCTGCTTATTGAAAAGCAGATGGCGAATGCCTCGCTCAGTATTTCGCATTGTCAGCACTATGCGACAGCCGTTGTCATACTTTATTAACCTAACTAATTGTGAATATTATGTATCAATATAATGATCTTAAGGAAAAGACGGTTCTGGTCACCGGCGCCAGTGGTGATATTGGCCTGGCGATCTGCGCTAAATTTCTTGACCAGAATTGCGATGTTTATGCGCTGTATAAATCCAATGCCACGCAATTAACGGAACTGAAAGAAACGCATCCGGCAGGAAGCAAGCTCACCGTAATTCAGTGCGATCTCGCCGATGCGCAGAGTGTCACTGCACTCTGTTCACGCCTGACCGAGGAAGCGGGCAAGCTGGATGTGCTGGTTAACAACGCCGGGATTGTAAAAGACAGCCTGTTTGCCTCGATGAGCTTTGATGACTTCAGCCAGGTGGTAGACACCAACCTGTTCAGCATTTTCCGTCTGACGAAAGAAGCCTTAATGCTGCTGCGCTCCGCAGAAAACCCGGCCATCATCAATGTGGCCTCCATTGCGGCCATTATCCCAAGCGTCGGGCAGGCGAACTACAGCGCGTCGAAGGGCGCAATCCTGGGATTCACCCGCACGCTGGCGGCTGAACTGGCGCCGTATGGCGTGCGCGTAAATGCCATCGCGCCGGGGATGATTGAATCCAAAATGGTGAAAAAAGTATCCCGCACGGTGGTGCGTGGCGTAACGGCATCTATTCCATTGCGTCGTCTGGGCAAATGCGACGAGGTTGCCAATACCGTCGTTTATCTGGGCTCCACTGTCTCCAGCTACATTGTGGGTCAAACCATCGTTATCGATGGCGGCCTGGTGATGCGGTGATTTATGTCTAAATACGTTATCCCCTCGAAGATCTTTCTGGAAATGGGCGGCTGGCGTCAGCCGTTGCTGATGGTCGACAGAATTGATGACTTCAAATATGGCGAAAATGGCTTTGTGAAGGTGACGAAGCATATCACCTACAACGAGCCCTATTTGCTCGGGCATTTCCCGGACGATCCGATCATGCCTGGGGTTATTATTTCTGAGATTTTTGGTCAGGCCAGCGAGTACCTCTCGTTCCTCACTGATATCTGCGATATCTACAACCAGACATACGGCACGGAGCTGAAATCGTTACGCGATATTCATGCGCTCATTCAGCGTGACGAGATGCGGGAGATCATTCGCACGCGCCGCGCGCAGGTTCGCGGTGTTCTGGCGGCCCAGAATTTGAAATTTAAAGATATTGCCTACCCAGGTGATTCGATTGAAGTGACCAGCAAGCTGGCATTTTCTGATGCCCATGGCTTTAAGCATTATTCCGTGACGGCTAACGTCGGCAAGCGGTTAATCAGCCATGGCACCATTATTAATTTCCGCGAAACAAAGTAAACCCCTGAGAGAGTTAAAACCATGTCTACAATGAAAAACGAAATTGACCAGCGCAAGGACGTGCTGATGACAATTAAAACTGAGATCATTCAGCGTTTAAATATCCAACGTGATGAATCTCAAATTGATGATGATACCGCCCTGTTTGGTAATGGTTTAAAACTGGACTCCGTTGATGCAACGGAAATCGTGGTCATGCTGGATAAAGTTTTCGATATCAAAGTGAGCGAAAGCGATGATCCTTCTTATATGAGAAGTATCAACAATCTGGCGACGTTTATCATCCAGAAGAAAAAAGCTTAATTTATCATTGCAAATAACAGGATCACGTTATGAAGTCTCTTTATGATTTTCATTTAAAAAACAATGCGAAAATGGGCATTTACAACAATGCCAACGTTCCTTCTGCCTATCACGATCCGATGGTGGAATATAAAGCCGTACGTGAAAATGCCCTGCTGGTGGACTATACCCACATGTCCATTGTCAGCGTGATGGGTGATGATGCCTGGGCGCTGGTGAATTATTTTGTCTCTGCCGATGTATCAATTATCCGTGACGAGCAAGGGATCTACTCGCTGGTACTGAATGAAGACGGTACGGTGCGCGGTGATGTGTATGTGCTCTGCTCATCCGACGGCTATTACATCATGTCCGAGAACATTCCGGCGGCGGAAATTATCGCTGGCCTGAACGCCCTTCTGGAAAAAGCCGACGAACTGGATATCCAGGAAACCCCTGAAATTGCTGACATGCGCGAGCAGAACTGGGGCGCGATCATGGTAGAAGGGCCGTACTCCTGGGAACTGATGTCTGAGATCCACGGTTTCGACGTGATTGGTCTGCCTTATTACGAGTACATGAATACCGACGACGAGCTGATGGTATTCCGCTGCGGTAAACACGGTGAATTCGCCTATATGGTTATTGGCCAGCAGGAACAGCTGCTGGATCAGTGGCAGCAACTGCTGGAGCACGGCGGCAAATACCTGCTGCAGACCGGCGGGCTGGATTACCAGAAAATTGTGCGTATCGAAAACCCAGGCTGGGATGAGGCGCTGTGGGCTGAGTACAACCTCAATCCGGTAGAGCTGCAGCTGCAATGGGCTGTGCAGTACGACAAAGAAGGCTTTGTAGGTAAAGACGCGGCCGAAGAGCTCTCTCACCGCGAAGGCGCACGCAAGGTGATCGGCATGATTGTCGAGGGCGAATGTTCGGGCATTGAATCCGGCGATAACGTACTGGTTGAGGGGCAGGTGGTAGGGAAAGTCGCTAAGGCTATCTATTCTCCAGCCCTGCAGTGCTTTATTGCCCTGGCGCTGATCGACAATGAATATGCATGGTCTGATATTAGCGGCTTTGCTATTCAAACGCGTTCTGAAACGGTAGCCGCGAAAACCAAAGGTATGCCATTTATTTATAACCTGAGCATGCTGGTTAATCCAACTGAACACAGTTTTGTGGATGCCTCTAAAGCGAAAAGCGCACTGTAATTATTAATCGAAACAGCGAGAAGCGAATCCGTGGGAATAACACCACGGATCCTTTTCGCTGCTCATTGCCTGTACATGGCGGTACATATATTTATGAAGACAAACAGAAAACGGGTTGTCATTACCGGGATCGGTATTCTCTCTTCGCTGGCTGAAAACCTGCAGGATTTCAGAGACGCCTTACTGAATAAAAAAAATGGCGTCACGGACAGCGTGCGTTTTTCAAAATGGTTTGAAAACGCCAGAGCCGCTGAAGTCTTACATGACATTGACTATTCGGAATTACCGGACGACGTTATCGCCTCCCTGGATAATGCCGCACTCTGGGCCTACAAAGTGGGTAAAGATGCGCTGAATCAGGCGGGGCTGGCTGAGAACAAAGCGCACCTAAAAGAAACCGGTTTGATTGTCGGCGTGTCGTCTGCCGGGACCGAGGCATTTCTGCCGCTGTTTGAGCAACGCATGGAAGACTTTTCCCTGCGTAAGGCGCTGTTCTCTGGCGGTTTCTCCTCCTGCTGTTCCAGCGTCTCCACGCTGCTCGGGTTACAGGGCGGTGTTGAACTGGTCGCGACCGCCTGTACGGCCAGCCCTAACGCGGTCGGCATGGCGTTTGACTACATCCAGAACGGCAAAAGCAAAACCATGCTGGCGGTCGGGACAGAACCTATCTACCTGCCCACCTTCGCGGGCTTTTATGCCCTGAACGTGATGCATCCGGACGCCTGCACGCCGTTCTCCGGCAATACGGGGATGTCCATTGGTGAAGGGGACGGGGCGATCGTACTTGAAGAGTACGAACATGCTGTCGCACGCGGCGCCACCATTTACGGTGAAATTCTCTCTTATGCCACCTCCTGCGATGCGTTCCACGAAACCGGACCGGATCCACGCGCCAGCGGCGCGGTACAGGTGATGCATAAGGCGATGGAAAATGCCGGCGTTACCCCGGATCAGATCGAATATGTCAACGCCCACGGTACCGGAACAGAAGCCAACGACCGTATCGAAACGCTGGCGATGAAAAAGGTGTTTGCCAACAATGAGAAACTGTTGGTGAGCTCTACCAAGTCTTATTTTGGTCATAATATTGGCGCGGCGGGGATCGTCGAACTGATCGCCTGCCTGGTCACGCTGCCGGATAACCGCGTTCTGCCGACGCTGAACTTTACTAACGCGCGTCCAAACTGCGATCTGGATTACGTGCCAAACGACTTCCGTGACCAGAAAATCAACCTCTTCATGAAGAACAATTATGCCTTCGGCGGTAACAACTGCAGCATGATCATCAGCATGGAGCCTTGTTCGGTCCCGGTCAGTACCTACGACGAAAAGCGCGTGGCGATCACCGGCCTGGGTGCCGTTTCCGCGATTGGTCACACCGTTCACGAGATCCTCGACAACGTATGGCAACAGAACCATACCGTTGAGCTGGGCGGCGTCACCTTCCCGGAAGACACGCTGGAAGAGGCGAAAGAGTTACTGGATGTGCTGGAAACCACCCGTCAGTTCGAAGCGCTGTTTGGTGACGATTTCAACGCGCTGGCCGAAACGCTGCCGGAAGCGAATGAACACTTTAAAACCTTCCAGGTTTCCGGGCTGGAACCGCGTAAACATCTGCGCCGCTTTGACCCTCGCAAGGCCACGCGTGGCGGTACGTTCGCATTGATTGCCCTGTCCGAAGCGCTGGAGCAGGCGAAGCGTAAAATCAAGCGTGATGGCGATGAGCTTGGCATGGTCATGGGAATGTCCAGTGGCCCGCAGGAGACGACCTACAAATATCTGCAGAGCCTTAAGCCAGACCCACGTAAAGTCAGAACCTCTGAATTCCCGGGATCGTTGATGAACTCCATCCCGACGTTCTGCGGTATTTCGGAAGGGATCAAGGGCTACACCACTACGCTGGCGACCGGCGAGAATGCGGCATTAGGCGCATTAACCTACGGCTACGAAATCGTGCGTCAGGATCTGCAGCCGCAGGTGCTGGTGGGCGGCGCGGACGAGTATTTCCCGTCCATGTCACTCTATATGGACGCCGTTACCCGCAAGCTGCATATGACCTCCGACGCCAGGGAATATCAGATCTACGGTAACGATCCGAAGGGTTACATTCCTGGCGAAGGCGCCTGCATGTTGCTGCTGGAAGATCCGCAGCGTGCAGCCGCGCGTGGTGCAGAAGTGCTGGCGGAAGTGGCCGGTTACGGTAAAGCCTGTAGCAACAGCTATTTTGATGCCTCTCAGCGGGACGAGAAATCCTCCTCCATGGCGCTGGCTATCGCCCGTGCGCTGGCGGATGCCGGTATTACGGCGCAGGAGATCGACCTGGTCTGTGGTACCAGCAACGGCAGCGATGACAGTTCGCGCATTGAAATTGATGCGATTTGCCAAACCTTCGCCCAGGCAAAACCGGACGTGCCGGTCGTGAACTACAACGCCTGCTTTGGCTTTGTGGCGTCTGCTGCCGGTCTGCTTAACCTGGCCGTCATTATTGACTGCATTAAGAAGCAGGCGGTGCCCGCTATTCCTCATACCGTTGAGTTTTTCGATAAGCGAATTAACTTCGTTCGTGAACCGTTAAAACTTGCCCTGAAGCACGTATTGCTGGTGGGTGCGACGGAAGGCGGTAACTACTACGCGTTTGTGATTAAAGGATAATATTGTGGATAATGCCGCTATCATTTCGGGGTTCAGTTCTTGTCTGCCGTTTGCCGAAGACAGTCTTCAGCTTATTCAAAATCTGAAGCTGGGCAAACGCGTTGAAAGAAAGCCCTGGTTTAAATCCGACGACGAGGCAATTAAATGTGGGTTCGATGGCAATAAACATATTGCCACGCTGGATCATACGGATGATAGCGCATTAGATCTGCTTTATCGTCTGATTGACGATGCACTCGACCAGGCCGACCTGGATGTCCAATGGCTGGCCGGGTGCAATGCCCGGGTTTATTTAACCGGTATCGGCCCGCGGGTCGATGGCATGGCCTTTAAAAGTTTCTATAACAAAAATGATGTGGAGGATATTTATCTTTCAAAATCATTAATGCAGCTGCATGTGGATAATATGTCGCAGGATCGTATTGCCGGTCACCTTGCGCGTAAATACAACCTGCAGTATTTACCCCCGAATATGAATTGCACCAGTAATTCATCCATGACAGCCGTGCATTTAGGTTGCCAGGCCATCGAGCATGGCGGCGTAGATATTGTGCTCGTGGTGAACTGCTCAAAAATTAAAACGCAGGATATCTGGTTTCTGGATACGCAATCCATGCTGGATAGCCATCTTGTTCAGCCCTTTGGTGAAAACAGCCAGGGGGTGCTTTTCGCGGAAGGCTATAGTGCCATTCTGCTGGAAAATTCCCGCCACCGTCGCGCCAGAAAGGCGAAGGGCGGCGTGCGGTTGCAAACAACCTATACCCAAATCAGCGCAGGCAGAAGCAACGACAGCTCATGGCTCAGCACCAATATTTTAAAAGTGATGCAGGCCACAATGAAGAAAGCCGAACTGGACGTTGAGGCATTGTGCGCGATTATCCCTCACGGTAACGGTTCATCCGTCAGCGATAAAGCGGAAGCCAAAGCGATAGCGATGTTGACGGAAGGAAATCCGGTTCCGGTACTCGCTTATAAAGGCCAGATTGGCTATACCGCAACCGGCTCAGGGATTGTCGATTTAATCATTGGTCATCATTCGCTAACCCAGCAGGAGCTTATTTCCCCCGTTGGCAATGACACCATTATTGATGCCGTTGCTCAACATGTCCTGATTGACCGTGGCGTTATTGGTCATCACAAAAACCACCTGCTTAAAGTGGGCGTTGGTGTGGATGGCTCAATTATTGGCGCCGTGATGTCTGATATTCATCCAGGCTGTTGAACGATCATGGAGAGTAACATGTATTTATCCTCATTTTCGCTCATTGAGCCGGAAGATAAATTTTATTTCTATCAGCCCAGCTGGCTAAACGCGTGGGAGTCGCATTTATTTAATAAAGCGCTCAAATCAACCCATGCAAACGGCTGGGGGCTGAAACGTTTTGGTACGCAGCCGGAGTTATATGCCGGTGAGATGATCCGCAATCCTCAGTATCAAAAATACCTGGATGCGATGGAGCAAGCGGCGGATGACGCGCTCATGGCGCTGCCGGCGAAAGAGCGAATGAAGCTGCTAAAGCAGCGCACGGCATTTATTTATGTCGACTCCTGGGGCGAATCCGGGCCGTTTGAAAATATCTCCAGCGCATTACACATCTCAATGATTGATACGCTGCCAAAGAACCTGGTGAAGAAATTTTCTGTGAATTCACCGACGTGCAAAATCCGGGGTGAAAGGCAATCCTTCATTCAGGCCCTGAGTCTGGCACAGGATTATCTGAGCTGGGATGTGTTTGATTACGTGGTGATCTGCGCCGCCTACCGTGCGATCCCGGTGCTGGTGTTTTCGGACGAAGATATCGCGCTGAAGTGGGGAGAGAAGCACAGGGGGAAAGCCCAGGATGTCAATTTAACCGTTGAGCGTGCGGGCTGTTTCATCTTTAGTCAGCATGAAAGCGCAATCCGGGTGAACGGCGGTCAATACGTGATGGCCGATACCCTTGAGGACATGCAGGCAGCGGATCGCGTGGCATTTGCCGGTCTGCGTAAAGAGATGCTGTCTCGCTCAACCGTTGCGCCGCAAAAGACGTTAGATCTGGTCGATACCTTTGGTGCCAGTGGCTGTCTGACGCCGGCATTAAGCTTTGCGTATCTCCAGCAGGCTCCTCATTTTGCGGGAAAATTAAGAACTGTCGTTCCCGATAAACAGTTCGGTTACAGCTATTTCGACATTGACTATTGCAAGGAATAACGACACCCCCATGAGCGGAATGATTAAAGAACTCCCAATGATATCGCTGAACAATATCTATAAGAGTTATGGCTCGGGCGAAGGCAAAGTCGATGCCCTGAAAAATATCAATCTTGAAATAGAGAAAGGCGAATTTCTGGCACTGTGCGGCCCCTCCGGCAGCGGTAAAAGTACGCTGTTAAATATCCTGTCGGGTATTGATAAGCCGGGATTTGGTTCGGTGATGTTTTTGCGAAAATTACTCAATAATTTACCGGAAGAACAATTATCTGAAATTCGTGGCAAGCATCTGGGGTTCATATTTCAGTTTTTTAACCTCATCCCCGTGCTGAGCGTATTTGATAACGTTTTTTACCCGCTGGTGCTGAATGGACACATTGGCAAAAAAGAGGCGAAAGAGCGGGCGCTGCATTTTATCGAGAGCGTAGGACTGGCGGGATATACCGAACGTAAGCCGGGCCAGCTTTCGGGTGGACAACAGCAGCGCGTGGCTATTGCCCGTGCACTGGCGCATGACCCTCAGGTCGTGATTGCCGATGAGCCAACCGGAAACCTCGACCTGGTCACCGGTGAGGCCATTCTCGATCTGCTGCTGAAAATCAACCGGGAGACACGCACCACTTTCATTATTTCGACGCACTCAAGCCAGCTGAAAGAGCGCGCGCGGCGTGTGGTTGAAATTAAGGACGGAGTATTAGTTCATGATTCACAATCGTAATTTCTTCATTCTCTGCTGGCTGCTGATCTGCATGGCCTATGCCGGGAGCGTTAAAGCCGCCGCGGCCCCCATGGCTGAGCAGGTGATAAAAAATGGCTTCCCGACGCAGGCCGATAAGCTAGCCGATATCACCCGTGCGTTGTTTACCGAATACAAGGCCAATGATAACGCGCTGTCGCTGGTTTTTTATGCCTACGGCATGCTGCGCCAGGCGGAGCATGCCCTCAATACCAATGACGTCATTCGGGCGTCTGAGTATGGCAAAACGGGCTTTTTCTATCTCGATGAAGCGGTGGACCTCTACGAGGGCAATCAACGGGTGCGCTACATGCGTGCGCGTGTGGACGCGTACCTGCCAGCCGATATTGGCCGCTGTGTGGTGACGTTAAAAGATACGGAACAGATGGCGAAAAGCCCTGACGTATTCAATGCCGGGTTGATGAAGCACATTGACGAAATGCGTTATCGCGCGCTGTTGAGCTGTAACCGTACCGCCGAGGCAGACGCGCTGCTGGCGCAAACAGAACTGCGTCACGCCAACTCTGCATTACCACTGGCTTCTGGCGATGCGCCAGAGTGGGATATCAACGAAGTGACAGAGGTCTTGTTACCGCTGGTGAAAGGGAACTAAATGTCCGGGGTTATGGTGTTAGCGAATAGTGTTGTTGTACTGATTCTGATTTTTGTCCTCTGGTGCGTATTATTCCGCTCGCGGGATGTGAAGTTTGCTTTTTTAAACCTCTTTCGCCACAAGAGACGATCTTATTCAACCATGGCCGCCATTATGCTCGGTGGCGTGTCGATTTTTCTGTATGGCGGGTTTATCGATTACTCTTTCTGGATTTTGAAAGAGCAAACGATTCGAACCAATATTGGTCACGTGCAAATTTATAATGAAAATTATTTCCAGACGTCGAATAAAAATAAAAGCCTGATTGCAGATTATGCATCCCTGAAAAAGGCGATTCTCAACGATCCGGATCTCGCACCGCATATTTCGACGCTGTCCGGTCAGCTGGAATTTACCGGGGTGATTTCGCAATATGAAAGCGAAACCTCCAGCTATTTTTCCGCCCTGGGTGTGGAGCCGCTGCCTGCGTTAAAGCTGGGATCGTTTGATAAATTAATTTCCGGCAGCGATCTCTCCCGGGTGCGTACCGACGAAATCACGCTGGGCAGTGGGCTGGCGAAAACGCTCAATGCCCACTATGACGACTGGCTGGATGTGCTGGTGGTGAATACCGAGGGCGGGCAGGGCGCGTTATCGATGAAGCTTCGCGGCATCTTTGAGTCCGGTATTAAGGATTACGATGATGTGGCGATGAAAATCCCGCTTGATACCGCACAGCGCATCATGGGAACCCACAGTGTCAGTAAGGTATTAATCCTGCTGAAGGACGACGATACCGCCGTCTTTAGCGCCAAACTGCGTCAGTTTATTGCGAAGCATCATTTACCGCTGCTGGTCAAAGACTGGAAAGAGACCTCGATCTTTTATCAGCAAGTAGAAGGCTTATTATCCGGGATCTATTTCTTCATTAAGCTCATCGTCGGATTGATCGTGATCTTTATGATCGGCAATTCGATGACCATGAATATTATCGAACGTACCCGGGAAATAACCACCCTCAGGGCGATTGGCCTGAAACCCCTGCATGTCACCAGGCTGTTTTTACTGGAAGGGATTTTCATTGGTCTTATCGGCGCCATTGGCAGTCTGGCGACAGGTTATGCCATTGCCTCTGCCATCAATCTTTACGGTATTGCGATGCCGCCGTCACCGGGGCAATCGCTGGGCTATACGGCCTTTATTAAAACCGACAGCGTAGCACTGACCTGGATAACCCTGGTATTACCGATCCTGGCCGCAACCGGCGCCTCTGTGCTGCCTGCATTACGTGCTTCACGGCTGAATATTTCAGATGCTTTTAAATTTTCGTAAGGAAGCGATATGAAACGCGTTGTCATCACAAAACTGCTCTTTTGTCTGTGCCTGTTTTCCTCGGCGGTATTATCAGCGCCGGTGGATAACAAAGCATCAGAGATTATTCGTCGTGCCGATGAGGTTCGTTCCCCGAATAAACCTTTTCGCTACACCCTGACCATTCATGAATATAAGTCGGGCGCATCTCAGCCTGACAATAAGCAGGTGCTGGATATTTCCATGCGCTTTATGAAACCCGAAGGGGGAATGAAAGCCGATGCCCGCTCGCTGGCGCGTTTTATTTATCCCCCGCGGGACAAAGGCAAAGTGCTGCTCTCTGACTGGTACGATCTTTGGTTCTACACGCCAGAACTGCGTCGACCGGTTCCCGTTTCGCGCCAGCAGCGCCTGATTGGACAAATCTCCAATGGCGACGTCATTGTCACCAATTTTGAGTACGCCTACCACGCTACGCTGCTGGGTGAGGAACCATGCGGCGATACGCAGTGCTATAAGCTGGAGTTGGTGCGCAAAACGGATGACGTCACGTGGCCAAAAGTCATCTATTACGTCGAAAAAGAGGGGGACAACCGTCCTTTTAAAGCGTCGTATTACTCTCTGGATAATAAATTGATGAAAGAAGTGCTGTACCAGGATTTTCAGATGGTATTAGGGAAGATGCGTCCGATGAAAATTATTGTGAAGGAGGCCCGTCACGGTAACAGCTACTCCGTGATGGAGTACAGCGATGTTCGCCTGGAATCCTTGCCGGAATCCCACTTTACTCGCGAGTCTATTCAGCGAGGTGCCAATTGAAACGCACATTACTGGGGTTAACCCTGGCACTCTCCGCTCTGCCGTTGAGCGCACTGGCAGACTGCCTGTCCGGTTCCGACTTTGCAAAAAACAGCACGGTCACGCTGTATGAGCAGGTGTCGCTGGTCAAAAAACAAATTTCAGACTGGCGAATTAACGGCAGAAATCCGTATACCAGACACAATATCTACAATGATGCGGGCGTGAATCTCACCAGCAAGTGCGCGATCGTTGATAATGCGCTGGATCTGGATTTGTCTCTCTACGGGCTCACCTGGTACTCACCGCGTAAGGTGGGGGCATTTGAAAAGGACGACAGCCGCTCTCAGCTGCTGATTGAGCGTCTGAGACTGGTTTACGCCGTTTCAGACAACGTGCAGCTTGAGGTGGGAAAACTTCAGGCGAAGCAGGGTCTCTTTTTCCTGCACTCACCTTCCGATCTAACACCGCATTACTACGCCGGGTTCAAACCGACGCGGCTTTACGATCCCGCGCTTCGCACTGCGTATCAGTCCTCGTCCTGGGCCGCGACGCTGTCAATGGACAACCGGGATGAGTCGCTCTCGCTGACCATGATCCCGAAGCTGGCGACGATCGATAAATACTATCTGACCTCCAGCAACTGGTCCGCGAACCAGCGTGGCAACAGCAGCGAGGCCTGGCTTCTGAGCTATACCTCACATGCCTTCCGTCAACATACGCCGGGGATGCGCATTCTGCTGGGAGACTCGCAGTCGGTTGCCGTCTCTGACAGCTATCACTACACCCCACAGCTGACCCTGAATGCAGAGATGGCCTGGCACCGGGAGCAGCGCTGGCGTCATCTCTCTGAGGAGAAAAGTGCAGAAGTCCAGAACTATGCATTTCCTTCGTCGCTGTATGACACCGAGGACAAAAATGGCGTAGAGATGGCGGTGGGCGGGCAATATACCTCTGATGAATTTAACGTTTTCGGCCTGGAATATTATTACCAGAGCGAAGGTTATTCCCGCTCAGAATGGCGCAAACAGCGCGAGCTGATGACCTTTTTAAATACGCCGACAGGCTATGCGCCGCTCGACAGGGCGTTTGATTCCTATAAGTACCTGATGGCGTCTGAAATCAGCAATACGGGCAACAAAGGCATGTTGCAGGGGAAACACTATCTCAACGCCTGGTCCAGCGTGCAGCTCAGGCATCAGATCGCCGTGCAGCCTTATTTCGTCGTCAATCTGATGGATAAAAGCACCCTGTCAGGGCTCCACATCAGCGCACCGCTGACCTTTATTGATGACCAGCTGGAAGCGTATACCGGCGTCTATTCAGCACTGGGTAGCGCAAATTCTGAGTTTGCTTTCTTCGGCGATGTTGCCGGTGGCTATGTTGGCTTTAAGTATTACTTATAAGGAAATGACTATGACGCTTGATAATCCATCGCAGCCTGTGGTGCTGCTGTTTTCCGGCCAGGGAAACCCGGTGATTGGTATGGGCAGCGATCTGTGGGATCTCAATGCAACGACGAAACAGATCTGGGATTGTGCCAGCGATGTGTCGGGGCTCGATCTGCGCCGACTCTGCCTCAAGGGGCCGATGAACAGGCTGATCCAGACTACGGTACAACAGCTGGCCGTTACGGCGATCAACGTATCGCTTTATAGCCTCTGCCGCGAGCGCTTCCCCGCGCTGCGCGTCGTGGGTGCCTGTGGCCATAGCGTTGGCGAATACAGTGCCCTGTACGCGGCAGGCGCGATCTCGCTGGAGACCCTGTTCCGTACGCTGCATTTTCGCGCCAGCACCATGGATGCGGTGAGTAAAAAGCAGAAAGGCGCGATGCTGGCGCTGAAGGGGGCCGATTTTGCCACGCTGAGTGACATCATCACCCGCAGCGGGATCGCGCTGGATATCAGCTGCGACAACACCCCGCGTCAGCAGGTGATTGGCGGGACCCCGTCTGCGCTGAGTGATGTTGCCAAAGTGCTGGCCGATGAAGGCTATGAGCCGATCAAGCTCGGCGTCAGCGGGGCCTGGCATACCCGTTTAATGGCTGAGGGCGTGCAGCTGATGCGTGACTTCCTGGCGGGGCAGCCTTTCACCTCGCCAGCCTATGACGTGCTGATGAATGTGACCGCCAGAGTCGAAACGGTGCCGGACAATATCAAAGAGAACCTCTCTTTGCATCTTACGCAGACGGTGAAATGGGCCGATTCCATGGCCAGATTCATCCATCATCCAGACCAGCCGCTGTTCCTGGAGATGAGCAACAAACCCTATCTGGGACAGATGCTGAACGATTTTTCCGGTTTTTCTGCCGGGCGTGTCCTGCACTGCAGAAAAGTGTTAGGGATGTAATGGCCGAGCTATGATTCCAGATTATTTAACCTTCATCCGTTATCAGGATAAAAGGAACGTGCTTTTTATCTATATCGTGACGTTTATCCTGCTGGGCTTTTACTGGAAAAATGCCGGTTTCTCTTTTTCCCGGCAGGATGCCTGGGTCGCGAGCGGTATTTTCGCGCTGATCGGGTATAGCTTCATTGCCGACCTTAAGGCCTTCTGGGCCTATAAATGCGTCGTCAAGAATGTTGATTTGTCGGTATTTGTCGGCAAAGAGAGCCCGAAAATGAATTCGATCATCTTCGAACCGTTTATCGTGCTGGCCGTCTCGATCCTGATTTTCGCGGGCATCACGGGGTTCTTCCTTGCGCTGACCACACCAGGCATCACGCTGCTGATCATGGTTTTCGTGGCGCCGCTGATTATCTGGGGGATCTTTGCCGCACTGCGCCATGTCTATATTCAGCAGGTCGTTGCCTCAGCCAGAGACAAGGCAAAATACACGCAGCTTTCACAGTATGTGGCCGTTGCTGTCGTGATGAGTGTGGTGATGAATCTCCTGACCATCAGTCCCTTACGCAACAGTGCGCAGTTTGATCTTTATGGGCGCTACTTCACCTTAACCGCCATCATTACCATGGTGGTGCTCTGCGTAGTGGTGCTGGGAATCAATCTGCTGTTCTTGCGCTTTACCCGACGCTATGTGTTTCTGGGCCATCTGTTCCTTAACGAGATTGATCTCTATTTCTCCCCGTCAATCCCGTGGAGGACGCTGTCTGAGAAACCATTATGGCTGCGGCTGGTGATGCTGGTGGGCGTGGAATGTGTCTGGTCGGCTGTTATCGGCGTGCTGCTTACGCTTTCGGGATGGCAGGTCTGGTTTGAGGTCTATTTCCTGCTTTGCTATCTGCCGTGCCTGGTGTACTACACGCTGCACACCTGGTGGAAATGGCATACCGATTTTATGATGTCGAGCGATATGTATCTGCGCTGGGCGGAGATCAGCAGAGAGGACACCCCCTGGTAGTCGCCTTCTGAAAGACATAAAAAAGCCAGACCCTCATCACTGACGGTCTGGCTTTTTATGACGTCTGTCTCGCTTAGCTCATTTTCATCCATGACAGCAGCATGGAGGCGCTGGCAATGACGTTAATGTTGGAAATATAGCCGTCGTAGCGGTTGTTAATGGCAGAAATCTGATTATTAAAATGATCGTTTTCTGCCGTCAGCACGTCGAGCAAGGTGCGTTTGCCAAGGTGATACCACTGTTCGTAGAACATACGACGCACCCGATCCGTTTCACTTGTCAGGCGATCGTAATCATCGGCGCGCAGGAAAGAGGAGTCACGTACCTGAATCTGATAGTTAATCTGATACTCCAGATCTTTGTAACTCACTTCATATTGCTGCTGCGCCATATTGGCTTTCGCCCGTGCCGACATCTCAGCGGCACGCTGAGAGCCGCCGCTAAACGCCTCCCACTCGACGTTTAAGCCCGTATACCAACCCGCTTCGTTGCCGTTGCTGTCTTTGGCGGTGCTTTTGGAGATGACCCAGTTCACCTGCGGCAGGGCCGACGATTTAATGCTTTCTGCCTCATACTCTGCCGCCCGGACTTTGGACTGCAGGTTCAGCATCATCGGGTTCTTATCCAGCCCAGAAAGGGCCACCGACGCCGGGATGACCGTGTCGTGCCAACTTATGCCTTCCGGTAATTCAGGCTCGGTCCCCAGCAGACGCACCAGTTTGATTTTGCTGGCACTCAGCTGATGCTCAATATTGTCCAGACTTGCCTGGGCCGACATCAGTTTTGCTTTGGCCTGCACCAGTTCACTCTCTCTGCCGCGGTCCGCCTGGGTAATTTGCGACAGCATGCTGACCAGCTCTTTCATGCGGCCAACGTACTGTTTCGCCACAACTTTACTGTGCTGGTAGCGCCCCATGTTCATCAGTTCGGACACGGTGTTGTAGGCCAGCTGTTCGCGGGAATACTCTTTTGAATAACGGGCTGCTTTTGCCGTTTCCAGAGAGTTGTCCACCTGATTACTGATCCTTCCCCAGTCAATAATCGGCGTATTAACGGAGACCGTACCGCTTGAGTCGCTGATATGGCTATTGTTGGATGACGACTGTCGATCGCCACCCACGGTCGACAGCGGCGAGGTTACGCCCAGACGCACCTGGGGCATGCGCTGGCCTTTTACCTGATCGACCATGTAGTCAGACGCCATCACCTCTGCTGAGGCGGCCCGCAGTTCCGGGCTATACGCCAGCGCTCTGGCCACCATGCTTCGCAGGAAGACTAGCGAATCCTGACTGCCGGCACGGTAGCCCTGCGACATGCCGCTGATGGCTTGACGCGCACCGCCGTCACGACGCACCCCGGCGTACGCCGGGTCCGGTTTGTAATACTCGGTGACGGGCGGGAAGAAGTCTGCGTTTTTCTTCAGCGCAGCCCGGCTTTCCGCCGGTTTTGACGGGGCGGGGGCAAACTCCCTGGCTGTCGGTGCAGAGGCGTAACGTTCAGGGCGCGCAGTGGATTGCGTTGGCATCGCCTTTTGCGTACTGACGTATTGCGACTGGGTACGCATGGCGGGCAGCGAACGCGGCGATGCCGCACTTTGCGATACCGTCCGCTGCACAGGCTGCACGTCGCGGCTGAGCTGTGACTGTGTGCGCATCGGCGGCAATGACGCCAGGCTGCTTTTAGCCTGAGCAGTGTCAGCCGCGTGCAGCGGAATGACAAAAGAAGAGCAGGGCAAGCAGAGTGCAACTGCGGTTGCTACCCTTGCCCAACGACGCTCTTTACGTGCCTTAACCATATAATTATCTCTCCCTGAAGGCTTCGCGCGCTTTCAGTATCGGTTTGAGGATGTAAGACAAAATGGTCTTCTCCCCCGTTCTGATTTCTACGTTTGCCACCATTCCCGGCATGATCGGGAATGACTTGTCTTTTACCTGTAACGCGGCACGGTCGGTGCGGACGAACACCCGGTAATAGGTAGAATCTCCACGCCCCTGACGGGCTTTCTCTTCATCGATCAGCGTGTCTGAACTGAGGTGTTCAACGACACCGTTTAATCCGCCATAAATGGCATAGTCGTAGGCGGTAATTTTTACCGTGGCGGGCAGGCCCGGATGGATAAAGGCCACATCAGAGGGTTTGATTTTGGCTTCAACCAGCAGGTTATCTTCAAGCGGAATGAGGGTCATGATCTCCGCCCCCTGCTGAATGACGCCGCCACGGGTTGTCACCCGGATGTTGTTGACGGTGCCGCGCACGGGCGCCACCACCGTGGTACGGTTCATCACGTCCTGGCGTCCACGCAGAATTTCTTCCGCCTGCGCCAGCTCGGATTCCAGACGGTTCAGTTCGCTGTTGGCATCAGAGCGGAAGCGGTTGGTACGCTCGGTGATCTGCAGGCTGAATTCGTTCGCCTGGCGCTTGAGGCGCAGGATTTCGACATCCGACATTAACCCTCTGCGCGCCAGCGGCTCCGACAGACTGACCTCGTTTTGCGCCAGCGTCAGGCTCCGTTTTAAGGCCTCTACGCTTTCATTCAGGGTTTTCAGGCGGGCGTTATAGGCCTGGGTCTCATCACGCACGATTGACTCAATCCCGGCGATATCCGGCGGAAAGGTCAGGGGCGTGTCGTAGGCTTCCGCCCTGAGACGGGCAATGCTGCCTTTCAGCCCCTGCACTTTGGACAACGATTCGCCATAGCTGGCCCCGGCGCGAGTCGGGTCAATCTTCAGCAGAATCTGGCCTTTCTCGACAATGTCGCCTTCCTGCACGTTCAGCTCTTCGAGAATGCCGCCTTCCAGGCTCTGAATGAGCTGCTCGCGGCTGGCGGGGATCACTTTCCCGTCGCCACGGGTAATCTCCTCAACCCGGGCGAAATGCGCCCAGACCAGCGCCACCACCACAACCAGGGTGATGGTGTAGAGCATGATCATGCTGAAAGGGGTCTTCTGTGCGATCAGCGCGCCCTGCAGGTCGTGCATGAATTTCAGATCGTCGGCTTTCACTTTCCCCGTTGGCTGTGTGGGGTGTAATGCCAGCCCGGTGCCTGTTCTCTGCGTAGCGTTGACGTTATCCAGTGCCGTTGAGGGTACGCCTGCATCCGTTTCGGCCTCTCCCTTTGAGGCGTTATGATTCACTTCGTCCTCGTTCATCATTCATTCACACCTTGTTTCTGTTGCTTCTCTTCGACTGAATGCATTGCTTGCTTTTTCTTCATGACATTCTCATTCAGGCTGGCCATCACCTGATCTTTGGGACCGTCTTTCACTACATGTCCGTCTTCCATGACGATCAGACGCTCTACCAGGCTCAGTACGGACATGCGGTGGGTCACAATGACCAGCGTTTGTCCTTGCGTCGCTTCTTTGAGCCGACGAAGGAACAGGGTTTCCGTCATCGCGTCCATTGAGCTGGTGGGTTCATCCATCAGCAAAATCTTTGGTCGCAGCAACAGGCAGCGGGCGAGGGCGACGAGCTGTTTTTGTCCACCGGAAAGGCAATTGCCCATTTCGCCGATAGGCATGTCAAAACCCAGTGGATGTCTGGCCGCCACGTGATCAAGCCCGGTCAGGCGAACGACTCGCAGAAACTCTTCCGTGCTCACGCCCGGATTGCCAATGACGATGTTATGGCGCAAGGTGCCGTAAAACAGGCGGCAGTCCTGCCCGACGTAGCCCACCGCGGCGCGCCAGTCGGCGGGATCCACCTGTGTCGCATCCACACCATCAATAAAAAGCTGTCCGCTGCTCTGCTGGTACAGGCGCGCCATCACCCGCAGCAGGGTCGACTTCCCGCTGCCAATTTTGCCCAGCACGGCCACCTGCTCCCCGGCCTCGATGTTGATATTGATGTTGTCCAGAATGCGTGGCGCGACCATCATTCCCGGTACCGGATAGGTGAATCCCACCTTTTTCAGACGCAGGCTGCCGGTGAAATTGGGCGTCGGCAGATAATTGATGAGCGCATCGCGCTCGGTCGGCGTTTCCATTAGCTGGTTAAGGGATTTCAGCGCGGTTTTGGCGTGCTGATAACGCAACGCCAGCCCGACCACAGAAGCCAGAGGCGCGAGCGAACGGCTGGAGAGGATCACCACCCCAATCATGGCCCCCATGGTCAGCTCTCCGGCGTGGATTAAATAGACGCCGAGCACCACGATGCAGACGGTGGTAATTTGCTGCACAAAAGAGACAAAGTTGGTGGTCAGCATGGAGAGATAGCGGGTTTTCATCGAGGACGCCGCAGCCAGTGCGCTGAAATCATTCCAGCGCTTTTGCATCACCCCTTCGCCCTGAGCGGCTTTTAAGGCCTCAAGCCCTTCGATGCTCTCGATCAGCAGACCCTGCTTAAGCGAAATTTCCCGGACGTTTTCTTCCATGTAGCGGCCCAGCGGCCACTGGATAATGACGCTAACAATCAAAATCAGTGGCATGGCGACCAGCGGTACAACGGCCAGTGGGCCGCCAATCATGTAAATGATGAACATGAACAGCAGACAGAACGGCAAATCGGACAGCGTGGCGAGGGTCGCAGAGGTGATAAAGTCGCGGACGGCCTCAAAATCGCGTAACTGGTTCGCAAAGGTTCCGGAGGATTGCGGCTTGTATTCCATGCGCATCGACATCACCTGGCGAAACAGCTTCGCCCCGAGGATCAGATCTGCTTTTTTACCGGCGATGTCGATCAAATAGGCGCGGATTTGTCGGCTGGCAAATTCAAAAATAATGGCAATCACCACGCCAATCGCCAGCGACCACAGGGTGACGTATGCCTGGGTGGGGATCACGCGATCATAGACGTTCATGGTGAAGAAGGTACCGGCCAGCGTAAGAATGTTCGCCAGCAGCGCCGCCAGTGCCGCGCTGTAGAAGTAATGTCGGTAGCGCCACAGCGTCGAATAGAGCCAGTGGCCTTCATCCTGGGCTTTCGGTAACAGCTGGTCTTCAGCACGCGCGTCCAGCGTGGGTTTTGGCGTCGTCACAAGGGCATAACCGCCATAAACCTCGTGTAAATCCGCCTCTGCAACGAGAAGTGTTCCGTCGTTTTCAGGTACCACAATCTGATATGTATGTTGCCCGCGCTTTCCATTGCGCGCGGTAAGAATGCAGTATGTCCCGTCTTTGCGTGCAATAAGCAAAGGGAACAGCCAGGAGGAAAGCGAATTCAAATCGCGCTTAACCCAACCGGCGGATATGCCCATCTGCTCAAGCATACGTAATGCCATTTCAGGCTCCAGCTTGTCGCTTTTTGGCAGGCCTGCATACAGCACCTCTTTGCTGGCATACTTAGAATGATGCCCACAAAGCCATTCAACGCCCCACAGAAGAGAATCTTTTTCAGGGGCTTCAATATCATCAAGAGTATGCTCTGAATTAATTTTTACCGTGGAGAGATGCGTGTTCATTTTCGAATTCAGACCTGTAGTTGCGTTCCTCACTTAGAATTAAAAAGTAAAGAATATGTTATTTAAAAACGACCGGGGGCATCCGTAAATACAACGGGTGACGCGGGTGGATTATGTAAAAATACAAGCACTGGTAATATCGTAGTGTAGGGTTTTATCCCTCTTACACACAATAAGGAAAAGTAACTGTTCCTTTAAGAATATTCTACGTCATATTTGCTATGCTGATGTTTTAACGTCTCTTTTTAACATGGAAGTGTTAGCTCGCCAGCCTTGAAATAGGAACGCCCAGCTTTGTTTCAATTCTTATTTTCATGGCGTAAATGTTTTTGACATTCGTGGCATTTTTCATGGCAATCTTTTTAGGCAGTTGACCTTTATACAATTCAGAAAACAGTGCATATTCATTTGCGCTAAGTTTGGCTCTTTTTTCTGAAGGCCGTATTATTTTACCCATAAAAGACTGGCTGATCTTCATTTTGATATCCTCAGCCAGGTCATCATGAAAGATGACCGTGCTGATAATCGTGTCTGCCGTGTCGTTGTAAAACCAGTAGTGGGCAATGGCCGCCATTTTTTTATCGGTGATCAGAATCAGACGTGAGTTTCTGAACTGAGATAACCAATTGTTTGATAAGAAGTAATTTACATTTTTGTAATTAAAGTCTATCACCACAATGGGTTGTGAAATTATTTTTGAATTTATACCAGCAAAGTATTGTAAAATGCCTTCTATCAGAAATGAGTTATTTTCTGGCCAAATATAAAACTCGGTTCCTGAACATTCATCGCACTTTGTGCTGCGAATGGGAGCATAGGCGCATTTATGCACACATCCGTAACAACGCATAGTGTAGTTGTCATTCTCATTTTGTTTAATAGTAATAATGTTCATGTGATCAAACGCTACGCGTCCATATAATATATGTAAAATATTATGTAATATATCAACAATCAGATTAATTATGCATTACGGAAAAACACGAGTGGCAGTCAGAGTACGCTCTGTTCGTCCAGGAATTTTCGACAGAGCGTATTGTCCGTTTTACACTAACTTGCAAGCCGTGTGATGGACACGCCCAGCTTGCGTTCAATTCGGTTCTTCATGGCGTAAGTATTTTTAACACTGGTACCGTTCCGGTAGGCGATTTTCTTTGGCGACCAGCCGTTAAAGAGGAATGAAAACAGGCTGTATTCATTCTGACTCAATTTGGGTCTATTACCTGTCGGTTTAATCGTTTTTGCCAGGAACGTTTTTTTCAGTTTCGTCGAGACTTCTTCTGCGCTATCGTCATAAAAGATAATTGAACTGATAGTGGTTTCTAACGTGTCGTTGTAGAACCAGTAGTGTGCAATTGCCGTCATCTTTTTATCAGTGACTAGAATCAGTCTCATGTTTTTGAACTGATCTAACCAGTTTTCAGATAAAAAATAATTGATGTTTTTATGACTGAAGTCGATGATGACAACCGGCTGCGAAATATATTTATCATTTACCTCACCAAAGTGATGACGAATGCCTTCAACCAAAAAGGTGTTATTGTCAGGCCAGATATAATATTCAAGAGCGTGGCAATCACGGTTTTGGCCATCTTCAGACGTATTAAAGCGGCATTGCTTTTCGCAACCATAACAACGCATGTCAGGGGTATGACAAACGGGTTGTCCACCCGTATGAGATAAATAGCCAGGATTGTTAGTTGCACAGTACATATTATACCTCACACGCGATGTTTTCTTACGTTAATGATATTAAGCCGGAGTCTGACAAACGCCGTCGTTCTTTAGGAATAATCATATTCTGGACCAGGCAATAATCTTAATTAAATAGTCTGAACTGACTATTATGAATGCGATTTAAGAATTAACTTTATATAAAACAAGGTGTTATAAAAGATCTTAAATGAGAGTGAGATTCATTTATTTTTATCTAAAATGCTGTAATTGTTGTTTTTTGGTTAATTTTTGGCGGAGTCGTTTACTTTCTGAAATACCGGGTGAGGGACACGGTTTAATAAGCCGAAAAAGCAGGGGCTTTATTAACTAAAGTAAGCGGCGTGGAGCAATAAAATACGCATTTAAATATAGCCGGGGAAAATAGTTGTCCTGTTTATAAAGCGTATTATTTACCTGTTTCTTGTCACTCGTCGTCCATAATATCAGTGCCCGGCGTTACCAGTCGGCGGCATCTTTGCCTGTTTTATCGGTTACATAATCTTTGGTTAACAAAGATTATACATAGCAGGTGCATTTATTTAACATTTGATCGTTTTTGGTGCGTTTGTTGCACTATTTTTGTGCAATTGGCGGAGTGGCTAATGTGCTGGCGCAACGTTTGACGTGCCAATGCGTTTTGGGCGTTTAGCTTATAAATTAACAGGTTACCATCCTTTACACGGCGAAATTTTGAACCAATATAAAATTGGTTCGTTTATTGCTTAATCATTAGCACGATAAGTAGCACCTCATATCAATAACTTATCGTTAATAACAATAAAGCAATGATGAAAGCGAGCGAACCAATATGGAAAAACCGTCACGGTTTCTGGCAAATTCCAGCACCGCGCTTGAACAATTGCGCGGTCTTATTCACCAGCACGAGTCAACACCAGGCCTTCCGCTGCCCACAGAACGTGAGCTGTCGGAAACTCTCGGCGTAGGACGACGTGAAGTGCGTCGTGCGCTGGATGTGCTGGAAGAAGAGGGACGGATCTGGCGTAAGCAGGGCAAAGGTACCTTTATTGGTCCTGCTGCGCCTGTGGAACCGCTTGCTCTTCAGGGATTGGTTCAGCAAACCAACCTTCTGGAAGTGATGGAAGCTCGTCTACAGCTCGAACCCGGCTTAGCCCGGCTTGCGGCACTGCGTGCCACCAGGGAAAACCTCGCGCTCATGCAGCGCATGCTGGAACGCATCGATAAGGTCAGCCCGGATGACCGCGATCTGAATGAACTGTGGGATAGCGCCTTTCACCGCGCCATTGCGGAGGCCGCAGGCAATCGCCTGATGCTCGGTCTTTTTGATGCCGTTGATGCCGTGCGGCGTGAGCCGGGCTGGCAGCATTTGCGTGAGCTTGCCCGAACCCCCGAACGCGTCGATGTCTACAACGACCACCATCATAAAATCATGTCTGCGATTATCCATCGCCAGCCCAACGAAGCAGCGGCCGCCATGCGCGAACATCTGCTTAGCCTGCAAAACGCCCTGATACAGGCGATTCACCTTGAGGACGACTTCACGCTATGACGACGATTCCGTTTAAGGAAGCCACTCCTGTACTGCGCCTGCAAAACCTCAACGTTAAATTCGCCGGCTCGCCGGTGAGCGTACTTGACGGTATCTCGCTGACGGTGAAAGCGGGCGAAACGCTGGCGCTGGTGGGGGAGTCCGGCTGCGGCAAAAGTATCACCTCCTTAGCACTGATGGGTCTACTGCCCGCCAGCGCGCAGATTGTCAGCGGTGACATGCAGTTTCGTCGCCACGATCTGCGAAAACTCTCCCCGCGGGAATATGCCGATCTTCGCGGTAACGAGCTGGCGATGATTTTCCAGGAGCCAATGACCTCACTGAATCCCGCCTTTACCCTGGGGGATCAGCTCAGCGAAGCGGTTATGCGACACCAGAATGTTCCGCGCGCACAGGCGATGAAGATCGCGCTGCAGATCCTCGAGAAGGTACAGATCCCGGCCGCAGAGATGCGCCTGAAAGCGTATCCGCACCAGCTTTCCGGCGGCATGCGCCAGCGCGTGATGATTGCGATGGCGCTGATTAACCATCCGCGTTTGTTGATTGCCGACGAGCCGACCACCGCGCTGGACGTGACCATTCAGGCGCAGATCCTCGCACTGCTTAACACCTTAAAAGAGGAGACCGGCACGGCGGTGCTGATGATCACCCATGATTTAGGCGTGGTGGCGGAAGTGGCGCAGCAGGTGGCGGTGATGTATGCCGGGCAGGTGGTGGAGCAGGGGAGCGTCGAGGCCATCTTTGCCGATCCGCAGCACCCGTACACCATTGGTCTGATGGGCTCTATTCCGTCCGCGGGTGCCCGTAAAGGACCGCTCTCCACCATTCCCGGCGCGGTTCCCCTGGCGGAATCCATGCCGAAAGGCTGCCGCTTTGCGACCCGCTGCCCCTTCGCGCAAACGCGTTGCCATAACGAAAAACCGTCTCTCGCGGCGCAGGGGGCTGACCATCGGGTCGCCTGCTTCCGCGTGCCGCTGGAACAACACATTGCGCTGGGAGAGATCGCATGACCACGCCCATTCTTGAAGCCCGTGACCTGAGCAAGCGCTTCCCTGGCCCGAAGAAACTGTTCACTCCAGCCCGCTTTGTGACGGCGGTGGATCGCGTTTCCCTCTCCGTGATGCCCGGTGAAACGCTGGCGATTGTCGGGGAATCCGGGTCCGGCAAATCCACGCTCGGCCGTCTGCTGCTGCGTTTGCTGGCCGCCAGCGAAGGACGTGTGTTTTATCAGGGGGAGGAGATCACACTCGCCTCGGGAGCCCGTCTCAACCAGCTGCGCCGTGAATTACAGATTATTTTTCAGGATCCTTTTGCGTCGCTAAACCCGCGCATGACGGTTGAGCAGATTGTGGGTGAGCCGCTGTGGCTGCATCAGGAGATGAAAAAAGCCGATCGTCACTATCGCGTCGCGGAACTGCTTAAAACCGTGGGCCTGCCTGCCGCCTGGGCGGCGCGTTTTCCGCACGAGTTTTCAGGTGGGCAACGCCAGCGTATTGGTATTGCGCGTGCGCTGGCTTCCGGGCCAAAACTGCTGCTGGGTGACGAGCCCGTCTCGGCGCTGGATGTTTCCGTGCAGGCGCAGGTGATCAATCTGCTGGAAAGCCTGAAGCATCAGCTGGGGCTAACAATGGTGATTGTGGCCCACGGCCTGGCGGTCATCCGCCATATGAGCGACCGCGTGGCAGTGATGTATCTCGGGCAGATCGTTGAGCTTGCCAGCGTCGACGAGATCTTTGACGCGCCTCTCCATCCTTACACCCAGGCGCTCATTGCCTCTGCGCCGCAGATGCAGCCGGGCGCCCGACGCGCTGCCCCGTTGCTGCAAGGGGATTTACCGAACCCGGCCGATCCCCCGTCCGGGTGCCGATTCCATACCCGATGCCCGTATGCCACAGATGAATGTCGCCTTGCCGAGCCCATTAATCAGGTGCTGGAAGGCGGACGCCAGATTGCCTGCCACCGCTGGCAGGAGATTAACCGCGATCGCAGTGTTATCGAGATAGCACCGCCGTCTGCCGCCTTTCTGCGCCGCCGCGCGCTGTTTGAACACGCGGCCTCTCACTCCTCCCTTCCTTCAAGGAACTCATGATAATGACAATGCGTAATTCTCTTTTGACCGTACTGGGAAGTGTTATGTTGCTCGGCGCGGCGCTGCCCGCCCAGGCTGAAAGCGTGCTGCGAGTAGGGCTGGGTGCAGACCCGGACATGCTCGATCCGCATCTGGCGCGGACCTATTATGGCCGCTTCGTTTTTGCCTCCCTGTGCGACAGGCTGGTGGATGTGGACGAAAACCTGAAAGTGGTGCCGGGTCTGGCGAAAGAGTGGACCTGGAGCGAGGATGGCAAAACCCTGACCTTCAATTTGCGTGAAGGCGTCACCTTCCATGACGGCGAAAAATTCGATGCGGCAGCGGCAAAATACAACCTCGACCGGGCGCTGACCTTAAAAGGCTCTCTGCGTAAAAGTGAAATATCGTCTGTGGAGTCGGTAGAGGTCACCGGCCCGATGCAGATTGCGCTGCACCTGAAAACGCCTGACGCTGCGCTGCTGATGCAGCTCACCGACCGCGCCGGCGCGATGATGGCACCCGAAGCCGCGAAGAAGCCTGACTTTGCCGCCCATCCGGTCTGTTCCGGCCCGTACAAATTCGACAGCCGCGTGTCGCAGGACCGCATTGTTCTTACCCGCTTCGACAACTACTGGAATAAAGACGCCTACCACTTCGACAAAATTATCTATCTGCCGATCCCGGATGCCTCCGTGCGTCTGGCGAACCTGCGCGCAGGCGATCTCGATCTGACCGAAGGTATCGCTGCCAGCGACGTTAAAACCGTCGAAGCCGACAGCAAGCTGGCGCTGGCGAAGGTGACCGGGCTCGGGTATCAGGGCATCACCTTTAACATCAATAACGGCAAGGTGCCGGCTAACGATCCATTTAAGGATGCCCGCGTACGTGAAGCGTTCTCTCAGGCCATTGACCGCGATGCGCTCAATCAGGTGGTCTTTGAAGGGCTGTATACCCCTGCTAACCAGGCGTTTTCGACGGTAAGTCCATATCACGTCAACCTGCCGGTGCCACCGCGCGACGTCGAGAAGGCCAAAGCGCTGTTGAAAGCCGCAGGCGTCACTACGCCGCTGAACGTGAATCTGCTGGTGCCGAACAACCCAACCTCGCAGCAGGTGGGTCAGGTACTGCAGGCGATGGTGGCCGAGGCGGGCTTTACCCTGAATCTACAGATGACCGAGTTCGCCACGTTGCTCGATCGCCAGCAGAGCGGCGACTATCAGCTGAGTTTCTCCGGATGGTCAGGCCGCCCGGACCCGGACGGCAGCATCTACGGTTTTATCCACAGCAAAGGGACGCTTAACGACGGACGTTACAGCAATGCGCAGGTTGATGAGTGGCTGACGCAGGCGCGCCTCAGTACTGACAAAGCCGTTCGCCAGCCGCTGTACGACAAGGTGGTGAAGCAGCTGCAAACCGACATGCCGATTGCCTACCTCTACTTCGAGCCGCGCATTTTCGGGCTGAACAAAAGCGTGCAGGGCTTTAAACCTTATCCGGACGGCATCGTGCGTCTGGCCGGTGTGACGCTGGCGAAATAACCGTCCTGAGGAGAACCCATGCTGGAACTGATTTGCAAACGGCTGCTGCTGGCCATTCCGACCCTGCTGCTGGTGAGCATGATGGTGTTCGGGCTGCAGAAGCTGCTGCCCGGCGACCCGCTGATCGCCATGGCGGGTGAGGAACGCGATCCGGCGGTGATCGCCCAGCTGCGCGCTGAGCTCAATCTGGATGCGCCTATCCCGGTGCAGTATTTCCACTGGCTGACGCGTGCGCTGCAGGGCGATCTTGGGGTCTCCTTACGCACGCACGAACCGGTGACCGAGCTGATCGCCAGTAAACTGCCGGTCACGCTGGAGCTGTCGCTGCTGGCGATGATCATCGCCCTGGTATTCGGCATCAGCATGGGGATCCTCGCGGCCGTGAACAAAAACAGCTGGGTCGATCACGGGGCGAACTTTGTGGCGACCTCCGGGATCTCGATACCGCACTTCTGGCTCGGGATCCTGCTGATTCTGGTCTTCTCGGTCAATCTGCAATGGCTGCCCGCGTCCGGCTACGTGCCGTTTAGTGAAGATCCGGTGCAGAACCTGCGGACGTTGCTGCTGCCTGCCGCCGTGCTCGGCACCGGGCTGGCGGCCACGCTGATGCGCCATACCCGCGCCTCCATGATCGCCGTGCTCAAGGCTGACTACATCCGCACCGCGCGGGCCAAGGGGTTGCTGCCAAAAGCCGTCATTATCAAGCATGCGTTTCGCAACGCGCTGGTGCCGGTGATCACCCTCACCACGCTGCTGTTCGGCGAGCTGCTGGGCGGTGCGGTGCTGACCGAGCAGGTCTTCACCATTCCGGGCTTCGGCAAGATGATCGTCGACTCGGTATTCAACCGTGACTACGCGGTGGTGCAGGGCGTGGTGCTGATCGTGGCGATTGGCTTCCTGATGCTCAACCTGCTGGCCGACGTGCTCTACGTCCTTATCAACCCGAAAATGCGAGGTTAACCATGGCAGAACTGACAACGCAAACCGTTGCCCCCGCGCTGCCGCGCGCGCAGAACCGGGTGCTGAAGAAATTCCTCGGCAATAAAAGCGCGGTGATTGGCGCGGTGGTCGTGGGGTTCTTTGTGCTGGTGGCGCTGCTGGCACCGTGGATTGCCCCGTTCGACCCGGTTAAAGCCAACTTTCTGGCGGTGCGCAAAGCGCCGTCGGCGATGTACTGGTTCGGCACCGACGAGCTGGGGCGCGACATTTTATCCCGCATTATCTGGGGAGCGCGCACCTCGCTGATGGCGGGCTGTGTGTCGGTCGTTATTGCGGTGGTTATCGGGGTGCCGCTGGGGCTGGTGGCGGGCTACTTCCAGAAGATGTGGGACGGGGTGATCTCTCGCGTTATCGAGGCGCTGCTGGCCTGCCCGTTCCTGATCATGGCGATCGCCCTCGGCGCGTTTTTAGGGCCAAGCCTGACCAACGCCATGATCGCCATTGGCCTTTCCGCGATGCCGATCTTCGCCCGCCTCACGCGCGGCCAGGTGATCGCCATTCGCAACGAAGAGTACATCGACGGCGCGCGGGCGATCGGCCTGCCGGATCGCTGGATCATCATCAGGTACGTTCTGCCGAACGTGATGTCACCCATTCTGGTGCAGGCCACGCTGGCCATTGCCTCGGCGATTATCGCCGAAGCCAGCCTCTCGTTTCTGGGTCTGGGGCAGCAGCCGCCGAACCCCTCCTGGGGCTCAATGCTTAACACCGCCAAAGGCTTCCTTGAGCAGGCACCCTGGATGTCCATTTTCCCCGGCGTGGCGATTTTCCTTGCCGTGCAGGGCTTTAATTTACTCGGCGACGGGCTACGCGATGCGCTCGATCCGCGCCACGACTAAGGAGTCATGATGACCAAAGCGCTTGATTTTACGTCCGGTTACGCTTCACGACGCCCGCCGATGATGGGCCATAACGCGGTTGCCACCTCGCAGCCGCTGGCGGCGCAGGCGGGGATGAAGATGCTGCAGCTGGGCGGCAACGCCGTTGATGCGGCTGTCGCCACCGCGATGGCGCTGACGGTGGTTGAACCCACCGGCAACGGGATTGGCAGCGATGCCTTCGCCATCGTCTGGGATGGCGAAAAGCTCCATGGCCTGAACGCCTCCGGCCGTTCGCCTGCGAGCTGGCACGCGGATCTGTTCGCTGGCAAAACGGCGATGCCGGAAATCGGCTGGGATGCGGTAACCGTGCCCGGCGCGGTATCGGGCTGGGTGGCACTGGCGGAGCGTTTTGGCACGCTGCCGCTGACCACGCTGGCGCAGCCTGCCATTGAGTATGCGCGTAACGGTTTTCCCGTCTCACCGCTGATTGGTCATCTCTGGCAGCGCGGTTATAACAAGCTCAAAGACCAGCCGGGCTTTAGCGCCTGCTTCGCGCCGGAAGGCCGTGCCCCGCGCGTGGGGGAGATCTTCCGTAACCCGGCGCAGGCGAACTCGCTGGAGCTGATTGCAAAAACCAACGGCGAGGCGTTTTACCGGGGCGAGCTGGCGCAGAAAATTGCCGCCTTCGCCAAAGCGCACGGCGCCCATTTGACGGCTGAGGATCTGGCGAATCATCGTGTGGACTGGGTGGAGCTGTTGTCGCGCGACTTCGCCGGTGGTTCGGTGCAGGAGCTGCCGCCGAACGGGCAGGGGATCGCCACGCTGATTGCGCTCGGCATTCTGGAGCAGTGCGGCATTGAGCACCATCACCCGGATTCCGTGCAGTCCCTGCATTTGTCCATTGAGGCGATGAAGCTGGCGCTGGCGGATCTCGACCGCTACGTGGCGGATGAAGCGCACATGGAGTTTGCGGCCAAAGAGTTGCTGAGCGACCATTATCTGAAGTCGCGCGCGGCGCTCATCAATCACGATCGCGCCTCTGATTTCGTCTACGGTTCGCCGACGCAGAGCGGCACGGTCTACATCAGCACCGCGGATGCCAGCGGGATGATGGTTTCGTTTATCCAGTCCAACTTTATGGGCTTTGGTTCAGGGATTGTGGTGCCGGATACCGGGATCAGCCTGCAAAACCGCGGCTGCGGATTTGTGCTGGATCCGAAGCACCCGAACGCGCTGGCGGGCAGCAAGCGTCCGTTCCACACCATCATTCCGGGCTTTGCGATGGACGGCAACGGCAAGCCGCTGATGTCGTTTGGCGTGATGGGCGGCCCAATGCAGGCGCAAGGGCATATGCAGATGGCGCTGCGCATCATGCTGCACGGACAAAACCCGCAGGCGGCCATCGATGCCCCGCGCTGGCGCGTGGTGCAGGGCAGGGAGGTGATCGTCGAATCAACGTTCGATCGCAATACCATTGCCGCCCTGCGTGAACGTGGCCACCACATCGTCGTGGAAGATCCGCTCCAGGAGTATAACTTTGGCGGTGCGCAGGTGATTTACCGGATGCCGGAAGGGCACTACGTGGCCGCGACGGAGAGCCGCAAAGACGGGCAGGCGCTGGTGAGTTAATCTTGTATCCTCCCTCTCCCTTGAGGGAGAGGGTTGGGGTGAGGGGAAAATGTCACCCAATACTAAACGGATCCGCATCCTGCCAGGCGGGGAACTTCTCGCGATACTCCTTCAACGCCGTCAACGACAGCTCGGCATCAATCCGCGTCGCCTGATGCGGCTCGGCGGTAGCGATGATCTCACCCTGCGGATTCACTACCCGGCTGTCGCCGCGATAGTGATGCCCGTTGCCGTCGGTTCCCACGCGGTTACAGCCCACCACGTACGCCTGGTTTTCAATCGCGCGCGCCACCAGCAGCGACTGCCAGTGCAGGGAGCGCGGCGCAGGCCAGTTGGCGACATACAGCGCCAGGTCGTAATCGTTGCGGTTGCGTGACCAGACCGGGAAGCGCAGGTCGTAGCAGACCAGCGGCAGAATACGCCAGCCGCGCCACTCGAACACCACGCGTTCGTTGCCGGCTTCATAATGATGATGTTCATCGGCCATGCGGAACAGGTGGCGTTTATCGTAAAAATGCACTTTCCCTTCCGGCTCAACCAGCAGGAAGCGGTTCACCGGGCCGCATTCCGTTTGCAGGGCGGCGCTCCCGGCAATCAGCGCGTTGGTCTGCTGCGCTTTGGCGTGCATCCAGGCGACCACCTCATCCTGCGGCATCGACTGTTGTGCGGCTTCCATCGCAAAGCCCGTGGTGAACATCTCCGGCAGGACAATCACATCGCGCCCGGTAATGCCTTCCAGTTGACGATCAAAGTGGCGCAGGTTGGCAGGACCATCCATCCACACTAAAGGTTGCTGCAAAATCGAAATCTTCAGACCAGGCACAATTCAGACTCCTCAAACGACCACTTTTTGACACTGTAGCACGACATAACGAGAAAATGTGGCAATAAAAAACCCCGCGCGGGGCGGGGTTTGTCAGGACGAAACGCGTTATGCGGCTTCCGGTTTACGGTGTTTCTCCGGCAGCTTTACCGGCTGTGTCGCCAGCTCGTCCGGCTCGAAGTCATCCACGTTAATGCTGCGCAGACGGCTCTCTTCGGCTTTCACCAGAATAGCGGCTTCATTGTTGTCGATAATCCCCCCCGCCAGAGCCTGTTTCGCCAGTTCATCCAGGCGGGTAAACGGCAGGTTTTTGCCCAGCTGTTTGCAGATCTTCTGGTGAATCGGGTCGGCAGCCATCACATCCAGCAGCGCCTCTTCCAGCAGACCCACCGGGTTATGCGGCGTTGGGGTCAGATACTGACCGCGGCCGATACGGGAGCGGGTTGCGCTCGGTACCTGCAGGATCTTCGCCACTTTATGATCCAGCCTGTCGGACGGTGCCAGGTGATGACGTCCGGTCGGGAAGATCACCACGCGCAGGGCGCCTGCGACAAAGCGGTTCGGGAAGTTCGCCAGCAGGTCGTCAATCGCCTGTTCTGCCTGATACATCGCATCCTGCACGCCCCAGTGCACCAGCGGCAGATCCGCTTCCTGACGGCCTTCATCGTCGTAGCGTTTCAGTACCGCAGAGGCCAGGAAAATCTGGCTCAACACATCCCCCAGACGGGCAGAGATACGTTCACGACGCTTCAGGCTACCGCCCAGTACCGCCATGGAGACGTCGGACAGCAGCGCCAGGTTGGCGCTCAGCCGGTTCAGATGCTGGTAATAACGTTTTGTCGCATCATGGGTTGGCGTGGCGCTGGTCAGCCCGCGGGTCAGGCCCAGCCAGAAGCTACGCACTTTGTTACTTCCCACATGACCGATATGTTTGAACAGCAGTTTATCGAAGGCATCAACGTCGTTGTTCTGCGCGGCGGCCATCTCTTCCAGCACGTACGGATGGCAACGAATCGCCCCCTGGCCGAAGATCATCATGCTGCGGGTGAGGATGTTGGCCCCTTCAACGGTGATGGCGATCGGTGCGCCCTGATAGCCACGCGCCAGGAAGTTGCCTTCGCCGAGCATAATGCCTTTCCCGCCCGCGATATCCATTGCATCAATGATTGACTGCTGTGCGCGGTGGGTGCAGTGGTACTTCACAATCGCGGACAGTACGGCCGGTTTTTCACCCAGCATAATGCCGTAGGTAATTAACGACGCGGCAGCATCCATCACGTAGGCGTTGCCTGCGATACGCGCCAGCGGCTCTTCGATCCCTTCCATCTTGCCGATGGAGATTTTGAACTGACGACGGATGTGCGCGTAGGCACCAATTCCCATCGCCACCGATTTCAGCCCGCCGGTTGAGTTCGACGGCAGGGTAATGCCGCGACCAACGGACAGACATTCCACCAGCATACGCCAGCCCTGACCGGCCATTTTCGGCCCACCGATGATGTAATCAATCGGCACAAAGATATCCTGACCGCGGGTCGGACCGTTCTGGAACGGCACGTTCAGCGGGAAGTGACGACGACCAATTTCAACACCCGGGGTAGAGGTGGGGATCAGCGCACAGGTAATGCCCAGATCTTCTTCGCCGCCCAGCAGTTTTTCCGGGTCGGTGAGTTTAAACGCCAGCCCCAGTACGGTGGCGACGGGGGCGAGGGTGATATAACGTTTGTTCCAGGTCAGGCGCATACCCAGCACCTGCTCGCCCTGCCATTCGCCCATGCAGACCACGCCGGTATCCGGGATGGCACCTGCATCGGAACCTGCTTCCGGGCTGGTCAGCGCGAAGCATGGAATCTCCTGACCACGTGCCAGACGCGGCAGATAGTGATCTTTTTGCTCTTTGGTACCGTAATGCTGCAGCAGTTCGCCCGGGCCTAAAGAGTTAGGTACGCCCACGGTGATCGCCAGGATCCCGGAGACGCCGGCCAGTTTTTGCAGCACGCGAGCCTGAGCGTACGCGGAGAATTCCAGACCGCCGTACTCTTTTTTGATGATCATCGCGAAGAAGCGATGCTCTTTCAGGTATGCCCACAGCTCCGGCGGCAGGTCGGCCATTTCATGAGTGATGGCAAAGTCATTGGCCATGCGGCAGGCTTCTTCCACCGGACCATCGATAAAGGCTTGTTCTTCCGCCGTCAGACGCGGTTGCGGATAGTTATGCAGTTTTTTCCAGTCCGGGTTGCCCTGGAACAGGTCGCCTTCCCACCAGGTGGTACCGGCGTCAATCGCTTCTTTCTCGGTGCGCGACATCGGCGGCATCACTTTGCGGAACCCCTTGAACACCGGCGCGGAGATCATCGACTTACGCATCGGCGCCAGGTTAAACGGCAGAAGAATGATGGCCAGCGGCACTAAAAGCCAGATATTCCAGAGACCTGCGACGCCAAGCGCAGCCGTCCAGGCCAGAAGAATCAGGCTGCTCAGGAATAAACTTACACGGTGATAGAACAACACACCGAGCAGGACAACGGTTGCGAGAATGCTCAAAATCATCATAAAGAAAAGCTCCCTTGCTTGTAGGAGGTCTGACCACTTGTGATGATATGGTTGTAGTTGATGTCATTTCCTTTAGCAATGTGTTTACAAAATAATTACAACCTGGTTCACATTGTTCGCGGTTTACCCGGCACGAAAAAGCAAAACGCCGGACGTTTCTCATGGCTTTAGCTTCTCGCTTTTCCCGCTATCCGGTACACTCCACTGTGTTATTTCATCAATACTGAAGGATTATCCTCATGTACCAGGATCTTATTCGTAACGAACTGAACGAAGCGGCGGAAACGCTGGCTAACTTTCTGAAAGATGATGCCAATATTCACGCTATTCAGCGCGCGGCGGTCCTGCTGGCCGACAGCTTCAAAGCCGGTGGCAAAGTACTCTCCTGCGGTAACGGCGGCTCCCACTGTGACGCGATGCACTTCGCAGAAGAGCTGACCGGACGTTATCGGGAAAACCGCCCGGGCTACCCGGCGATTGCGATTTCCGACGTGAGCCACATCTCCTGCGTGGGCAATGATTTCGGTTACGACTACATTTTCTCCCGCTACGTTGAAGCGGTGGGTCGTGAAGGTGACGTGCTGCTGGGTATCTCCACCTCTGGCAACTCCGGCAACGTGATCAAAGCGATTGCTGCGGCGCGTGAAAAAGGGATGAAAGTCATCACCCTGACGGGCAAAGATGGCGGTAAGATGGACGGTACCGCGGACGTTGAAATCCGTGTTCCGCACTTTGGTTATGCTGACCGCATTCAGGAAATTCACATCAAAGTGATCCATATCCTGATCCAGCTGATCGAAAAAGAGATGGTTAAGTAAGACTTCGCTGGGGGGCCGCAATGCCCCCCGCAGTTGTGGAGTGGAGGTGATCTATGTGCGAACTGCTCGGGATGAGCGCCAATGTGCCAACCGATATCTGCTTTAGCTTCACCGGGCTGGTACAGCGCGGTGGGGGAACCGGGCCGCATAAAGACGGCTGGGGTATCACCTTCTACGAAGGCAAAGGGTGTCGCACGTTCAAGGATCCACAACCCAGCTTTAACTCACCGATTGCTAAACTGGTGCAGGACTACCCCATTAAGTCCCGCTCGGTGATCGCCCATATTCGCCAGGCAAACCGCGGCGAAGTGGCGCTCGAAAACACCCATCCGTTCACCCGTGAGCTGTGGGGCCGTAACTGGACCTACGCGCATAACGGGCAACTTACGGGCTATAAGTCGCTGGAGACCGGGAATTTCCGCCCGGTTGGCGAAACCGACAGCGAAAAAGCCTTTTGCTGGCTGCTGCATAAGCTGACAGAGCGTTATCCGCGCACCCCGGGCAACATGGCGGCGGTTTTTAAATATATTGCGTCGCTGGCGTCTGAACTGCGCGAAAAGGGCGTGTTTAACATGCTGCTGTCTGACGGGCGCTATGTAATGGCGTTCTGCTCGACAAATCTGTTCTGGATCACCCGCCGTGCGCCGTTTGGCGTGGCAAAGCTGCTCGATCAGGATGTGGAAATTGATTTTCAGAAAGAGACCACACCAAATGATGTGGTCACGGTGATCGCTACGCAGCCGCTGACGGGCAACGAGACCTGGCAAAAGATTATGCCAGGCGAGTGGGTACTATTTTGTCTCGGGGACCGTGTAATTTGATGCCAGCTGTGGGTGGACAACTTCGTGGCTCAGCGGTTTGCTGACCACATAACGGCCATCCACAACCGAGACGACAGGCGGCTTGTGCGTCTGCTCAAAGTAGTCATAGCCCGGTTTTAGCTGTTTCCAGAAATCCGCGTAGTAAGAGTACTTGTGACGCGCCATGTTGGCATCGGTCATGCGGAACGGGTAGATGCTGACCTGAACGTTTGGCTGACCAAAGACCAGTGCGCCCGTGACAAACTGGAAAATCTCATCAATGCCGGAATCGGTCATCGCGTAACAGCCGATGGACACACAGGCACCGTGGATCATCAGGTATTTCCCTTCGTAACCGTGTGCACGGTCAAAGGCATTCGGGAAGCCGATATTGATCGCTTTATAGAAGCGGCTGTCTGGTTTTAGCTGGTTACGCTGAACGTTGTAAAACCCTTCCGGGCTCTTGAAATCGCCCTGACGCTGTTTTGGCCCCAGGCCACCGGAGTAGTTACAAATCTTGTAGCTGTCGAGCAGCTGATATGTCTCACCCATTTTCACAAACAGGTCGAGTGTGCGTTCTTCCTTGAAGATTTGAATATAAACGGGGGATCCCATTAGCTGCTGTTTATATTCTTTGCTCACAGGCGTGGTTGAACTGTTGCTGCTGAGCAGCCCGGCAAACGACACGCACGGAATCAGGAGCATCGCAATGAACAATGCGATTTTACGCATACTACAAGTTCCTTGATAAAACTAAGACCAACTTGCCAGAACGGCAAAAGAGACCCGAAATCAGGTTAATCTGTTAGGAGCGCTCACATTAGCACCGCTATAGATTTTCGCAAGAGCGGAGCAGTTAGTTTACAAATTAGTTTTACTTTATAACCCATCACAATCGCGTTGACTCCAGGAACTTTGCGTATCAGTTCGCAATTTGGAACCTGTGGCGGCGTTTTCTCTGCCCGGAAAACACCGGAAATGGTAAACTTCACGCCCTCTGAAGAGTTGTTCACGGAAACTTGCTAACCACATGTTTAAAATAAGAAAAGGACTTGACCTGCCCATCGCAGGCGTGCCCGAACAGCACGTTTCGGCAGGCGCAAGCGTTCGCCATGTTGCCATTCTGGGTGACGATTACGTGGGGATGCGCCCCTCAATGCTGGTCCAGCAGGACGATCGCGTCATTAAAGGGCAGGCGCTGTTCGAAGATAAAAAAAATCCCGGCGTGATGTTCACCGCCCCTGCCAGCGGCACCGTTGTAGCGATTAATCGTGGGGAGCGCCGCGTGTTGCAGTCGGTGGTTATCCGCATTGAAGGGGATGAACAGCGTGAGTTTGCCCATTATGAGGCCGCAGACCTCGCGGCGTTGAGCCGTGAAACCGTTCAGGCGCAACTGCTGGACGCCGGTTTGTGGACCGCATTTCGCACTCGCCCCTTCAGCAAAACACCTGTGCCCGATACGGTTCCGGCCGCTATTTTCGTGACGGCAATCGACACCAACCCGCTCAGTGCAGACCCGCAGCCGGTTATTCTGGCACAACGCCAGGCCTTTGATGCCGGGCTGACCGTTCTCACGCGGTTGACGTCCGGGAAAGTGCATGTCTGTCAGGCCAGTGGTGGTAAACTCGGCGGTCATCCGCAGGGACAGGTCACGTTTAACGAATTTGCAGGCCCGCATCCGGCGGGGCTGGTGGGGACGCATATTCACTTCCTTGAGCCGGTCAGCCTGACAAAACAGGTCTGGCACCTTAACTATCAGGACGTGATTGCCATCGGCAAACTCTTTACCACCGGTAAGCTCTGCACAGAGCGTGTGATCGCGATTGGCGGGCCGCAGGCGGCACACCCGCGCCTGGTGACGACGCTGTTGGGGGCGGATATCAATGAACTGCTGGACGACGAAACCAAAGCGGGTGAAAACCGTCTGATTTCCGGTTCGGTACTCAGCGGCCGTCATGCCGTTGGGCCGCAGGCCTATCTGGGGCGCTTCCATCTGCAGGTGAGCGTGGTTCTGGAAGGGCGCGAGAAAGAGCTCTTCGGCTGGGTGCTGCCAGGTGCAGAAAAGTATTCCGTCACCCGCACCACGCTCGGCCACTTCCTGCGTCATAAGCTGTTCAACTTCTCCACCAGCACAAACGGCGGCGAGCGCGCCATGGTGCCGATTGGCAACTACGAGCGTGTTATGCCGCTCGATATTCTGCCGACCATGCTGCTGCGCGATCTGCTTGCCGGAGACACCGACAGCGCCCAGGCGCTCGGTTGTCTTGAACTGGACGAAGAAGATCTGGCGCTCTGCACCTATGTCTGTCCGGGCAAATACGAATATGGACCGGTATTGCGCGAGGTGTTAACCCGCATTGAGCAGGAAGGATAACCGATGGGCTTAAAACACCTCTTTGAAAAAATTGAGCCGCACTTTACCGAGGGTAAACTGAAAAAGTATTACCCGCTGTATGAAGCGACGACCACCATTTTCTACACGCCAGGTCTGGTGACGAAAGGCGCGGCGCACGTTCGTGACGCCATCGACCTGAAGCGAATGATGATTCTGGTCTGGTTTGCCGTCTTCCCGGCAATGTTCTGGGGCATGTACAACGTGGGGCTGCAGACCATTCCGGCGCTGCATCATCTGTACGATGCTCAGCAGTTGGCGCAGGTGCTACAGTCTGACTGGCACTACCGTCTGGCGCAGTCGCTGGGCGTGAGTTTTGCCCCAGACGCGGGCTGGGTCAGCATGATGACGCTGGGCGCGGTGTTCTTCCTGCCGATCTACATCACGGTATTTATCGTGGGTGGGTTCTGGGAAGTGCTGTTTGCCATTATTCGCAAACATGAGATCAACGAAGGCTTCTTTGTTACTTCCATTCTGTTTGCCCTGATTGTCCCGCCAACGTTACCGCTCTGGCAGGCCGCGCTGGGGATCAGCTTTGGTGTGGTCATCGCGAAAGAGATCTTCGGGGGAACCGGGCGTAACTTCCTCAACCCTGCGCTGGCAGGGCGTGCGTTCCTGTTCTTTGCTTACCCGGCGCAGATATCCGGCGACCTGGTGTGGACGGCCGCAGACGGTTTCTCCGGCGCGACGCCCCTTTCACAATGGGCGGCGCACGGCGGTGAAACGCTGGTCAATAACGCGACAGGCCAGCCCGTGACCTGGTTTGATGCGTTTATGGGCAACATTCCTGGCTCCATTGGGGAGGTCTCCACGCTGATGATTTTGATTGGCGGGGCGATCATCCTGTTTGGTCGCGTGGCCTCCTGGCGGATTGTCGCCGGTGTCATGATCGGCATGGTGCTGACTGCCACACTGTTCAACCTTATTGGTTCCGCCACCAACCCGATGTTCTCCATGCCGTGGTACTGGCATCTGGTGCTGGGCGGTTTTGCCTTCGGCATGATGTTCATGGCTACCGATCCGGTCTCTGCTTCCTTTACTGACAGAGGGAAATGGAGCTATGGCGTGCTCATTGGGGTGATGTGTGTCCTGATTCGTGTGGTCAACCCGGCCTATCCGGAAGGGATGATGTTGGCCATTCTGTTTGCCAACCTGTTTGCACCACTGTTCGATTATCTGGTCGTGCGCGCCAACATTAAGCGGAGGAAGGCACGTGGCTGAAATCAAAAATAACGACAGCATCGGCAAAACGCTGCTGGTGGTGCTGGTCCTGTGTCTGGTCTGTTCCATTGTGGTGGCTGGTTCTGCCGTGGGGTTAAAGCCGCGACAGCAGGAGCAGCGCGCGCTGGATAAACAGCGCAACATCCTGGCCGTCGCCGGGTTGATGCAGGAAGGGATGAGTGCAGACGACGTCTCTGCAGTCTTTGCTGAGCGCATTACCGCGCGTCTGGTGGATTTAAAAACTGGCCAGTTGCTGGATAAAGATCCGGCGAAATACAACCAGGCGCTGGCGTTAAAAGACCCGCAGATGAGCCTGACGCTGGACGCATCCCAGGATCCGGCGGGCATCAAGCGTCGCAGCAATCTGGCTGAAGTCTATCTCGTGCGCGATGAACAAAAACGGGTGCAGGAAGTGGTGCTGCCTATTTACGGCAACGGCCTGTGGTCAATGATGTACGCCTTTGTGGCGCTTGATACGGATGGCCGCACCGTGAAAGGCATTACCTACTATGACCAGGGCGAAACGCCGGGGCTCGGCGGTGAAGTGGAGAACCCTAACTGGCGCGCGCAGTTTGTTGGCAAAAAAGTGCTCGACGATAACGGTCTGCCTGCCCTGAAGGTGATGAAAGGGGCCGCTCGTCCTGGTGACGACTACGCCGTTGACGGGCTATCCGGGGCCACGCTCACCTCCAAAGGGGTGCAGCACAGTTTTGATTTCTGGATGGGCGAGCTCGGTTTTGGTCCTTTCCTGAAAAATGTACGTGAAGGAGCGCTGAACCATGGCTGATACGGGTGAACTGAAAGAAGTTAAAAAGGTGCTCATCGGCCCGCTGCTGGCCAACAACCCTATTACCTTACAGGTGCTGGGCGTCTGTTCGGCGCTGGCGGTGACCACCAAGCTGGAAACGGCGGTAGTGATGACACTGGCAGTAACGCTGGTTACCGCGTTTTCCAGCATGTTTATCTCCATGATCCGCCACCACATTCCGAATAGCGTGAGGATCATCGTCCAGATGGCGATCATCGCCTCGCTGGTGATCGTGGTCGATCAGCTGCTGCGAGCCTTTGCCTATGAAATATCGAAACAGCTTTCGGTATTTGTGGGCCTGATTATCACCAACTGTATCGTGATGGGACGTGCAGAAGGCTATGCCATGAAAATGCCCCCGCTGGCGAGCTTTATGGACGGCATCGGCAACGGCCTCGGCTACGGTGTGATCCTGCTGTCCGTAGGGTTCCTGCGTGAGTTGATTGGCAGCGGTAAGCTGTTTGGCATCACGGTGCTGGACACGGTACAGAACGGCGGCTGGTATCTGCCAAACGGCCTGTTCCTGCTGGCTCCAAGCGCATTTTTCATTATCGGTTTGCTGATCTGGCTGATTCGTACCCTGAAGCCAGAACAGCAGGAAAAGGAGTAACCGACAATGGCTCATTACCTGAGTTTGTTTGTGCGCGCGGTGTTTGTTGAAAACATGGCGCTCGCGTTCTTCCTCGGCATGTGTACGTTCCTTGCCGTGTCCAAAAAGGTGTCGACGGCGTTTGGCCTGGGCATAGCGGTTACCGTGGTGCTTGGCCTGTCGGTGCCGATCAACAACCTGGTGTACAACTTTGTCCTGCGTGACAGCGCGCTGGTGGAGGGGGTGGATCTCAGCTTCCTGAACTTCATCACCTTTATCGGTGTGATTGCGGCGCTGGTGCAAATCCTTGAGATGATCCTTGATAAGTATTTCCCGTCACTCTACAACGCGCTGGGGATCTTCCTGCCGTTGATCGCGGTGAACTGCGCCATCTTCGGTGGCGTCTCGTTTATGGTTCAGCGTGATTACAACTTCAGCGAATCCGTGGTGTATGGTTTCGGTTCCGGGATCGGCTGGATGCTGGCTATCGTCACCATGGCGGGGATCCGCGAAAAAATGAAATATGCCAACGTGCCAGCAGGCCTGCGTGGCTTAGGGATCACCTTTATCACCACCGGGCTGATGGCGCTGGGCTTTATGTCCTTCTCCGGTGTGCAGCTATAAGGGCTAACTGATGGAAATTATGCTTGGCGTGGCGATGTTCACGCTGATTGTACTGGTGCTGTCGGGGTTGATTCTGGTAGCGCGCGCGAAGCTGGTGAACTCCGGCGATGTCATTATTGATATCAACGATGAACCGCAGAACCAGATCCGCACGCCAGCCGGCGATAAACTGCTGAATACGCTTGCCGGCAACGGCATCTTCGTCTCTTCGGCCTGCGGTGGCGGTGGCTCCTGCGGGCAGTGCCGCGTAAAGGTGAAAGAGGGCGGTGGCGATATTCTGCCCACTGAACTGTCGCACATCACCAAGCGTGAGGCGAAAGAGGGCTGCCGTCTGGCCTGTCAGGTCGCGGTGCGCCAGAACATGAAAATTGAACTGCCGGAGGAGATTTTCGGCGTCAAAAAATGGGAATGCGAAGTTATCTCCAACGATAACAAAGCCACCTTTATCAAAGAGCTTAAGCTGCGGGTGCCTGAAGGAGAGAGCGTTCCGTTCCGGGCGGGGGGCTATATCCAGATTGAATGTCCGGAGCACACCGTGGCCTACGCCGACTTCGACGTGCCTGACGAATACCGTGCCGACTGGGATAAATTCAACCTCTTCCGCTTTGTCTCGGAGGTTAAAGAGCCCGCGCTTCGTGCTTACTCCATGGCGAACTACCCGGAAGAGAAGGGTATCATCATGCTTAACGTGCGTATCGCCACGCCGCCGCCAGCGGTACCGCATGCGCCGCCGGGCGTCATGTCATCGTATATCTGGTCATTAAAACCAGGCGACAAGGTGACCATCTCCGGCCCGTTTGGCGAGTTCTTTGCGAAAGAGACGGATGCCGAAATGGTATTTATCGGCGGTGGTGCAGGTATGGCGCCGATGCGTTCGCACATTTTCGACCAGCTCAAGCGGCTTGGCAGTCAGCGTAAAATCAGCTTCTGGTACGGGGCGCGTTCACTGCGTGAGATGTTCTATGACGATGAGTTCGAACAGCTGGCGCGTGAAAACCCTAACTTCACCTTCCATGTGGCGCTCTCCGATCCGCAGCCGGAAGATAACTGGACCGGCCATACGGGCTTCATCCACAACGTGCTGTATGAAAACTACCTCAAACAGCATCCTGCGCCGGAAGACTGCGAGTTTTATATGTGTGGTCCGCCAGTGATGAACGCTGCAGTGATCAAGATGCTTAAAGATCTGGGCGTGGAAGATGAGAACATCCTGCTGGACGATTTTGGAGGCTGATGATGCTGACGTTTCTGGCCACCTTCGTGGTCTTTGTGCTGGTGATACTCGGCATGTCGTTAGGCTGGATCATTAAGCGCAAAAGCATTCAGGGCAGTTGCGGTGGGATCTCGTCCATTGGCATGGAAAAGGTCTGCGACTGCCCGGAACCGTGCGACGCCCGCAAAAAACGGATGGCCCGCGAACAGCAGCGCATCATTTAATCTGGTAGGTCGGGTGAGGCGAAGCCGCCACCCGACAATTCTCACGCACACTTCTCAACCCTCATTTGTTTACTGTATACTTATCCAGTGATGAGTGAGGGCTTACTATGCGCAAAATAATCCATGTCGATATGGACTGCTTTTTTGCCGCAGTGGAGATGCGTGACAACCCGGCGCTGCGGGATATCCCCATTGCGATTGGCGGTAGCCGCGTGCAGCGCGGGGTGATCAGCACCGCCAACTATCCTGCGCGTAAGTTTGGCGTGCGTAGCGCCATGCCGACGGCGATGGCCTTAAAGCTTTGCCCTCATCTCACGCTCCTGCCTGGCCGGTTTGAGGCGTATAAAGAAGCCTCCCTGCATATCCGCGAAATTTTCTCCCGCTACACCTCCCTGATTGAACCTCTGTCGCTGGACGAAGCGTATCTTGATGTCACCGACAGCGTGCACTGTCACGGCTCCGCGACGCTGATGGCGCAGGAGATCCGCCGGACTATCTTCAATGAACTGAATCTGACCGCGTCGGCGGGTGTCGCACCGGTGAAGTTCCTCGCCAAAATAGCGTCCGATCTCAACAAGCCCGACGGCCAGTACGTGATCACCCCGGAAGAGGTCCCGGCGTTTTTAAAAACGCTGCCGCTCGGCAAAATCCCGGGCGTCGGCAAAGTCTCTGCGGCAAAGCTGGAAAGTATGGGGCTGCGAACCTGCGAAGATGTGCAGCGCAGCGATTTAGCCATGCTGCTTAAACGCTTTGGAAAATTTGGCCGCGTGCTGTGGGAGCGCAGTCAGGGGATAGATGAGCGCAGTGTCAGCAGCGAGCGGCTGCGAAAGTCGGTCGGGGTTGAACGCACACTGATTGAAGATATTCATAACTGGTCTGAATGCGAAACCATCATCACGGAGCAGCTCTATCCTGAGCTGGAGCGACGCCTGATAAAGGTCAAACCGGACCTGCTGATTGCCCGTCAGGGCGTGAAACTGAAGTTCAACGATTTCCAGCAGACGACCCAGGAGCACGTCTGGCCGCGTCTGAATAAAGAGGATCTCATCGCGACGGCGAAAAAGGCCTGGGATGAACGTCGGGGCGGGCGAGGGGTCAGGCTGGTGGGGTTACACGTTACCTTGCTGGATCCGCAGCTGGAACGTCAGCTGGTATTGGGATTGTAAAAAGGCCGGTGGCGCGACGTTGTTGACCCTCTCCCATTGGGAGAGGGCTGGGGTGAGGGTATTACTTAGCAGGAATCGCTTTCAGCAGTTCAGTCAGCAGGGTCCAGTAATGGCCCACGCTTTCAATGTGAACCTGCTCATCCGGCGAGTGTGGTCCGGTAATGGTTGGCCCAATGGAGACCATGTCCATGTTCGGGTACGGCTTCTTGAACAGGCCACATTCCAGACCCGCGTGGATCACCTGAATGTTCGGAGTGCTGTTGAACAGACGCTGGTATGTTTCACGCACCAGTGCCATCACCGGAGAGCTTGCGTCCGGCTGCCAGCCTGGGTAGCTGCCTTTGGCAGAGGTTTTCGCACCGGCCAGCGTGCCCAGAGATTCCAGCATGCTCACCACGTACTCTTTACCGGTGTCGATAAGCGATCGGATCAGGCAGATGATCTCTGCGCTGTCGTCGCCCATGGTGACCACGCCCACGTTCAGAGAGGTTTCAACCACGCCTTTCGCGACGTCTGAGTTGCGGATCACGCCGTTTGGCGTCGCGTTTAACAGCTGAATAAAGGTGTCACGAGACGGGGTGGTCAGTGCGGCTTTATCCGTGGACACGGATTCCAGCACCACGGTCAGGTTCTTCTCTTTCGCGGACAGTTCGTTTTTCAGGATATCCAGATAGACGCTGGAGAGTTTTTTCAGCTCGTCCGCTTTTGCGGCTGGAACGGCTACTGTCGCGAACGCTTCACGTGGGATTGCGTTGCGCAGCGTACCGCCGTTGAAATCGACCAGACGCAGGTCCAGCTCAGCCGCGTGGCCCGCCAGGAAGCGTGCCAGCAGTTTGTTGGCGTTGCCCAGGCCTAAGTGAATATCACCGCCGGAGTGGCCGCCTTTCAGCCCTTTCAGCGTCAGCTTGAAGGTCTGGAAGCCAGCAGGCACCGCTTCACGGGAGAGCGGCAGGGTAGAGATGAAATCAATCCCGCCCGCGCAGCCCATGTAGATCTCGCCTTCTTCTTCGGAGTCGGTGTTGATCAGAATATCCGCCTGCAGCCAGTTTGCCTGCAGACCGAACGCACCGTCCATTCCCGCTTCTTCGGTCATGGTCAGCAGCACTTCCAGTGGACCGTGCTCAACACTGTCGTCCGCCAGTACCGCCAGCGCAGAGGCCATACCGATACCGTTATCTGCACCCAGCGTGGTGCCGCGCGCTTTCACCCAGTCGCCGTCGATGTACGGCTGGATCGGGTCTTTCGTGAAGTCGTGAACGGTGTCGTTGTTTTTCTGTGGCACCATGTCCAGGTGCGCCTGCAGGACCACCGGTTTACGGTTTTCCATGCCAGCGGTCGCCGGTTTGCGGATCAGAATGTTGCCAACCTGGTCACGTTCAGCGTGCAGACCTTTTTCCTTCGCCCAACCCATAATATGTTCGGCAAGCTGTTCTTCATGGTAAGACGGGTGTGGAATGGAGCAGATTTTGGCAAAAATATCCCACAGCGGTTGCGGAGATAATTGAGACAGTTCAGACACGATAAGTCTCCTTGTCGATGCCCTGCAAAGCGAGTTGCAGGTCACAGGGTTAGCAGGTTAATAGTTACCACAAGTCAGGCTTGCGAGATGCAACTGAGAATACCACTTTCTCCGATGGCTGGTAGCATAAAGCATGTAAAAACTCAGGCAGAGGGCGCTAAACACTGGTTTTTAGTGCGTCAGATCTCTATAATCTCGCGCAACCTTTTCCCCCTCGAACACTTTTTAAGCCGTATAAAAACAGGCTGGGACACTTCACATGAGCGAAAAATACGTCGTCACCTGGGACATGTTGCAGATCCACGCACGCAAACTGGCCGCGCGTCTGATGCCTTCTGAACAGTGGAAAGGCATTATTGCCGTTAGCCGTGGCGGTCTGGTACCGGGGGCGCTGCTGGCGCGTGAGCTGGGTATTCGTCATGTCGATACCGTCTGCATCTCCAGCTATGACCACGACAACCAGCGTGAGCTGAAAGTGCTGAAACGCGCGGAAGGCGACGGTGAAGGTTTCATCGTTATCGATGACCTGGTGGATACCGGCGGTACCGCGGTGGCTATCCGCGAAATGTACCCTAAAGCGCATTTCGTCACCATCTTCGCGAAACCGGCTGGCCGCCCACTGGTTGACGATTACGTGATTGATATCCCACAGGATACCTGGATTGAACAGCCGTGGGACATGGGCGTGGTCTTCGTACCGCCTATTTCCGGCCGTTAATTCCCGCACGTAACTTTACACGCCCGGCTATGCCGGGCGTTGTTCTTTTTATCCTGCCACGCGTTACAATGGACACTATATGACGTATCCATGGAGGCAACGCAATGACGCAGGCGAATCTCACCGAGACACTCTTCAAACCCCGTTTCAAGCACCCTGAAACTTCGACGCTGGTGCGTCGCTTCAATCCGGGGAACCAGCCTGCCGTCCAGTCTGCGTTAGACGGTAAAAACGTGCCTCACTGGTATCGCATGATTAACCGCCTGATGTGGATCTGGCGCGGTATCGATCCGCGGGAAATCCTCGACGTGCAGGCGCGTATCGTCATGAGTGAAGCCGAGCGTACCGACAGCGAACTTTACGATACGGTGGTGGGTTACCGCGGCGGCAACTGGATCTACGAATGGTCGAAGCAGGCGATGCTCTGGCAGCAAAAAGCCAGCCAGGAAGAGGACGCCACCCTCAGCGGCAAGCACTGGCTGCATGCGGCTAACCTTTACGCCATTGCCGCATACCCGCACTTAAAAGGGGATGAACTGGCAGAGCAGGCGCAGGCGCTGGCAAACCGTGCCTATGAAGAGGCTGCCCAACGCTTGCCGGGCAGGATGCGTGAGCTGGAGTTCACCATTCCCGGCGGTGCGTCCGTGACCGGATTCCTGCATATGCCTGAAGGCGACGGCCCGTTCCCCACCGTGCTCATGTGCGGTGGGCTGGATTCGCTGCAAATCGACTATTACAGCCTGTATGAGCGTTACTTCGCCCCAAAAGGTATCGCGATGCTGACGCTTGATATGCCTTCTATTGGGTTTTCATCCAAATGGAAACTGACGCAGGATTCCAGTCTTCTGCACCAGCATGCGCTAAAAGCCCTGGAAAACATTCCGTGGGTCGACCACACCCGCGTCGCGGCATTTGGCTTCCGCTTTGGGGCGAACGTGGCCGTGCGTCTGGCCTATCTTGAGGCGTCGCGCCTGAAGGCCGTGGCCTGTCTTGGGCCGGTGGTTCACGCCCTGCTCAGCGATCCGTCCCGCCAGGGAAATGTGCCAGAAATGTACCTCGACGTGCTGGCCAGCCGCCTTGGCATGCATGATGCATCAGACGAAGCGCTACGTGTGGAACTCAATCGTTACTCGTTAAAAACGCAGGGCCTGCTGGGACGCCGTTGTCCAACGCCGATGCTGTCCGGCTTCTGGAAAAACGATCCGTTCAGCCCGGAAGAAGAGTCACGCTTAATCACATCGTCATCTGCGGATGGCAAATTGCTCGAAGTCCCCTTCAGCCCGGTGTATCAGAATTTTGACAAAGCGTTAAAAGAGATTACGCGTTGGATCGCCCAGAGATTGTGTTAAGAGATTGCTAAATTTTGATGGTTTGGTAAAACAGTGGCTTCACAAAAGGAGATCGTAATGACGTTACCGAGTGGACACCCGAAAAGTAGATTGATTAAGAAGTTCATGGCTCTTGGCCCGTATATTCGAGAAGAGCAGTGTGAAGAGAATCGCTTTTTTTTCGACTGCCTGGCTGTATGCGTCAACGTGAAGCCTGCACCCGAAAAACGTGAATTCTGGGGCTGGTGGATGGAAATGGAAGCAGAAGAGAAACGTTTTACCTATAGCTACCAGTTTGGCCTGTTTAATAAAGACGGCAACTGGCAGGCTACCAGCATTAAAGATCAGGAAGTGATTGATCGCCTGGAATATACCCTCAAAGAGTTCCACGACAAGGCGCGTGATTTACTGGCCACGCTGGATCTGAAGCTTGAGCCTGCGGATGATTTTTCCAGCGAAGCGGCGAAATTGACGGCGTAAAGATGAAATAATGCCGGGTGATGATCCCGTAGGCCCGGTAAGCGCAGCGCCACCGGGCACAAAAAAACCGGCGTAATGCCGGTTTTTTTATTACAGCCGACTCAGAACTGGTAGGTCATACCCAGGGCAACGATATCATCGCTGCTCACGCCCAGTTTGTTATCGTCATCAATCTGGTTGATTTTATAATCAACAAACGCGGACATGTTTTTGTTGAAATAATAGGTCGCGCCGACGTCGATATATTTCACCAGATCTTCATCGCCAATACCTTCGATATCCTTGCCTTTAGACTGGACATAACCCAGGGATGGACGCAGACCGAAATCGAACTGATATTGTGCGACCACTTCAAAGTTCTGCGCTTTATTGGCAAAGCCGCCAGAAATTGGGGTCATATTGCGGGTTTCGGAGTACATCGCCGCCAGGTAGATATCGTTCGCATCATATTTCAGACCGGTTGCCCAGGCTTCGGCTTTTTTGCCTTCGCCGCGGGTCAGCAGGTTCTGCGCGTTGGTACGGTCAGAGTTAGTGTACGCGCCGCTTACCGCGAAATCGCTGCCACCGAAGTCATACGTCAGAGACGTACCAAAACCGTCACCGTTCTGTTTTTTGACGTCGCGGTTTTCGTTTTTACCCTGGTATTGCAGAGTCATATCCAGGCCGTCAACCGCGCCGAAGAAGTCGGTGTTGCGGTAAGTGGCAAGGCCGCTTGCTCGCTTGGTCATGAAGTTATCGGTCTGAGCGGAAGAGTCGCCGCCAAACTCAGGGAACATATCGGTCCAGGCTTCCACGTCATACAGCGCGCCCAGATTACGACCGTAATCCAGAGAACCAAAGTCTTTCAGCTTCAGACCGGCGAATGCCAGACGCGTTTTCTGAGTGGAATCGCTCTCTGCTTTGTTGCCTGCAAATTCCGCTTCCCAACGGCCATAGCCCGTCAGCTGATCGTTGATCTGGGTTTCACCTTTAAAACCGAAACGCACGTATGTCTGGTCACCATCTTTTGAATCGTCATCACTGATGTAGTGCATTGCTTTAACTTTGCCGTACACGTCCAGTTTGTTGCCGTTTTTATTATAAACTTCGGCAGCGTGAACAGATGCGGAAGCCACAACGCCCATAACCATTAATGCCAGAGTGCTCTTTTTCATTTTCGATCCTGTCTTATAAACGCGCTTAAAAATTCGCTGGACGATAAGCTCATGCTTAAGTCCCGTGAAAAAACAGAAAGGGTTTTAACGTTACGGAATGAAACTTTTATGACAAATTAAGATTAATTTTAAAAAACTGTGATTTATTATTTCGGTAATAAAATTGTCAAAATCCGCCGCTACGCTTCCTGATCCCGCGCAACAAAGTGTTTCGCGATGTGCTGTGGCAGTTGGCAACGAGCCTGACACCTGTTAAAACGTTCGTTCGACATCACTTTCCCTTATCGTTGAACGGCAGAGAATCATGAGTGACAGCCAGACGCTGGTGGTAAAACTCGGCACCAGTGTTTTAACAGGCGGATCGCGCCGCCTAAATCGCGCCCACATTGTTGAGCTTGTACGTCAGTGCGCTCAGCTGCATGCCGCAGGGCATCGTATTGTTATCGTGACCTCCGGGGCGATTGCCGCCGGGCGTGAACATCTGGGTTACCCCGAACTCCCCGCGACGATCGCCTCTAAACAGCTGCTGGCCGCCGTGGGACAAAGCCGACTCATTCAACTCTGGGAACAGTTGTTCTCAATCTATGGCATTCACGTCGGGCAGATGCTGCTGACGCGCGCGGATATGGAAGACAGAGAACGCTTCCTGAACGCCCGCGATACGCTGCGCGCGCTGCTAGACAACAATATCGTCCCGGTGATTAACGAAAACGACGCCGTGGCTACCGCTGAAATCAAAGTGGGTGACAACGATAACCTCTCTGCACTGGCGGCGATCCTGGCCGGTGCCGACAAGCTCTTGCTCCTGACCGACCAGCAGGGGCTGTTTACCGCAGATCCGCGCTCCAACCCGGAAGCTGAACTGATTACCGATGTCCACGGCATTGACGATGCGCTGCGCGCCATCGCCGGTGACAGCGTCTCTGGCCTGGGAACGGGCGGCATGGGCACCAAACTGCAGGCGGCGGATGTGGCCTGCCGTGCCGGTATCGACACCATCATTGCGGCGGGCAGCCGTCCTGGCGTCATTGGCGACGTAATGGAAGGCATTTCCGTCGGCACGCGCTTCCACGCCCAGGCATCCCCGCTGGAAAACCGCAAACGCTGGATTTTTGGCGCGCCGCCGGCAGGTGAACTGACCGTGGATGAAGGGGCGACCGCGGCGATTCTGGAAAGAGGGAGTTCATTGCTTCCTAAAGGAATTAAAAACGTGACAGGCAACTTCTCCCGTGGTGAAGTGATCCGTATTCGTAACCTTGAAGGTCGCGACATCGCCCACGGCGTCAGCCGCTACAACAGCGATGCCCTGCGCCGCATTGCGGGTCACCACTCGCAGCAGATCGACGCGATTCTGGGCTACGAGTATGGCCCGGTTGCCGTGCATCGTGATGACATGATTATTCGTTAAGGAGCCAGAACATGCTGGAACAAATGGGTGCTGCCGCCAAGGCCGCCTCTTACAAACTGGCGCTCCTTTCCAGCCGCGAGAAAAACCGCGTGCTGGAAAAAATCGCTGATTATCTGGAATCGCAGTCGCAGGAAATCCTCCTCGCCAACGAACAGGATCTGCTGGAAGCGCGTCGTAATGGTCTGAGCGAAGCGATGCTTGACCGTCTGGCGCTGACCCCGGCACGCCTGAAAGGCATCGCCGACGATGTTCGTCAGGTTTGTAACCTGGCCGATCCGGTCGGGCAGGTGATTGACGGGGGACTGCTCGACAGCGGTTTACGTCTGGAGCGCCGCCGCGTGCCGCTCGGCGTTATCGGCGTGATTTATGAAGCCCGCCCGAATGTGACGGTGGATGTCGCTTCCCTGTGCCTGAAGACCGGTAACGCCGCCATTCTGCGCGGCGGGAAAGAGACCTGGCGCACCAACGCCGCGACGGTGAAAGTCATCCAGCAGGCGCTGCAGGAGTGCGGCTTACCGGCAGGTGCCGTGCAGGCCATCGAAAGTCCGGACCGTGCGCTGGTGAACGAGATGCTGCGCATGGACAAATACATCGACATGCTGATCCCACGCGGTGGCGCGGGCCTGCACAAGCTGTGCCGTGAGCAGTCGACGATCCCGGTGATCACCGGCGGTATCGGCGTGTGCCATATCGTGGTGGACGAGAGCGCCGAGATTGCACCGGCGCTGAAGATTATCGTGAATGCCAAAACCCAGCGTCCAAGCACCTGTAATACGGTGGAAACGCTGCTGGTGCATCAGGGTATCGCAAACACCTTCCTGCCAGCCCTGAGCAAGCAGATGGCCGAGAGTGGCGTCACGCTGCACGCGGACGAGAAGGCGCTTGCGCTGCTGAAAGACGGCCCGGCGACGGTGGTGCCGGTAAACGCGGAGCAGTACGACGACGAGTTCCTGTCTCTGGATCTGAACGTGAAGATCGTGGCCGATCTCGACGACGCTATCGCGCACATCCGGGAGCATGGTACTCAGCACTCTGATGCCATCCTGACGCGCACGCTGCGCAATGCCGACCGCTTTGTGAACGAGGTAGATTCTTCTGCCGTGTACGTGAACGCATCAACCCGCTTCACCGACGGTGGACAGTTTGGTCTGGGCGCGGAAGTGGCCGTCAGCACGCAGAAACTGCATGCGCGTGGTCCGATGGGCCTGGAAGCGTTGACCACCTACAAGTGGATCGGCATCGGCGACGATACGATTCGTGCGTAAATAATCACGGGTGATGCAAAAATAGCCGTTTGATTCAAAAGGGCATTGACGCATCACCCGGATAGATCTAACCTTTTGCCCCGTGGTTACGCTCGTAACCGGCCTCTCAGGGCCGATATAGCTCAGTTGGTAGAGCAGCGCATTCGTAATGCGAAGGTCGTAGGTTCGACTCCTATTATCGGCACCATCATTTCAAAAGTTACGCACCCTTCATATTTTCATTATTTTGACTGTGGAACATTTTAGGTTCTGAAGTCCTTTGAATGGAAAAGACGTCACACGAATTACACAGGTATAACAATCTCGTTTACGGTAAGGACGACGATCCATCAGACGTACAGCCACGCATGACCTGCCTTGACCAGTTAAGCGAACATGTCAGCGCGATGCTCAAAGGCAGCCAGCGGTAGACACATTCAGAAGATAAGCAGGCCGCCGTATGGGTATGGGAGCATGACGGCGGGAAAGAGCTGGCGGCTGGTATTGATGCTGGCCAGCGGATAGAGTTCGCAGCCGCTGGGCTGAGTTTTGATGTTGAACACGAGCCCGATGAACAACTGCTGATTCTCTTCCGGCTGGATGAAGAAACCCACAGCTTCTATGGCAAAGATCACATGGCTGGTGGTCTGCGTTTCCTGCGTTCCGAGCTGGCCTATGTGGCCGCAATGCATCCCGACACCCAGGATGACTGGAGCGAAACAGGATTAAAGGCACTCTGTCTGCTGGCAGGTGAGAAACTGTAAACCCCCGGCCAAACCTAACTCCTCTACTTGACACTTTTTCGTGAAAAACAGGGAAAAGTGTCAACCCAACCTAACGGATCCTAACGCTCACGCACAACAGCTGCAGCTAACGTGTAAAGGGCTGATGCGAAGCAGGGCAGGTGTCAGCCTGTTATGGTTTGTTATGCCTTACTAGGGAAAACCAGGAGGTAAGTGTCAACCGCTACCGCTTCAGAAAACTTCAGGTATACGAACTCGTGAAGGGGAGGTGTTAAGCACTCCCCCCTTTGCAACTATCCTCGAGCCTCTTTCAGATCGATGTTCCAGTTTACCCGGAAGCTGGCGTTCAGATTGAGTTGTCAAAACTTGTCACCCACCGACACAGCCAGTGGGAATTTTGGCTGTACGCGCTCTAAGTTACAGTTGCTTCAGTCAGTATTTTCATGAGAACAACTATTAAACTTTATATTTTTGAAATATCATATTTTTTTGCAATTTCCCCTGCCGCTTTTTCAATGCCTGGATAAACTGTACTTTCGTTGATACCAAAGCGTGCGAGCTCTTTCATTAAACCACTTTTGTTTTGTATACGTAGTTTTTTTATTTTTATCTCACTAAAACCTGTTTCAGGAAGAACGGCGTCTTCACCGAATATTAAGAATGCCCCTGACTGAGAGTTAATTCTTGGGTTTGTCATTCTTCCCTTCACAACAAGTAGGCTTCTTAAGTCAGAAGGTTCAATGACATCTTTGAAATATGATTTTTCATCCTTAATTAAATGTAAGAGTTGCGCACAAGGATCAGTTTTATTAAATTCATGCTTGTTAAGGTTGAAATCTAATTCCTTTTTTAGATGTTCAGGCAAACGCGAAAGGTTTGCAATACAACTAACCGTATCAGAGTCAAAGAACTTAATTTGATTTTTTTTTGTGGTAATAATTATCACATTACCATCAACCTCACTTCCCTTTTCTATTTTTTTACTGGAACATGCGAAGTAAAGGGCAATGAGAGGATTTGTGGTTACATCAAGTAAACGTGTTGGAAGACCGTAGTGTTGCATTCGAACCAGTTTATCGAGCATATATCTATCGGTAGTAAATTCGGATGGTTGGACTGTTAATAGTTCTGTAATCATTTCTGATTCATGTTGCCTATAACGAAAAACCCCCTGCGGACTTTTACGGTATAATGATGGTTCCAATTCATACCGATGATCTGAATGTCCGCGATAAAATACCTCTTCATCCTCATCAAAGTTATGTTTCAATACTTTATCAAGATAGGTATTAACATCAGATATTACGATATCTTCGGTTTTGTTTGGGAGGTTGGTTTTTTTAGGCTGAACTGGAGGTAATTGTCCCTCTATACCAAGTAAATCTAATACTGTGTCAATATCAAGTCGTTTTATTGACCAGTGAGTTCTGTGTAGTCCGAAGCCACCTAGGGATAGAGCATCGGAATAATGACTTTCATCATTTAATTTGCATTTACCGAGATTTCTTTCAATTTTAAAGTTGAATGCAATAACTGTATCTCGCCCCAATTTAGTGATTTTTAAATCACTAATACTACCTATTCTGATCTCAGAGTATTCAGATGTGTCAAAATCCTCGCCCCACTCTCTTTCCGGTTCCGTCATAAATAATACAGGTAATGAAGAAAGATATTCTAGAGATTCATCAGTGAGAGGTAGTAAATTATTTCTAATATCCTCTGGTGTTGATTCAAGTAAACGTGAAACTGAAAAGTTTTCGCGGCCAGAATCTTCTTTGATGAAGTTATAAATATCACCAGCAACTATTAAATTAAACATAAGCAATCCTTTTAATAAGAAGTGACAATAAAATTAATTGTTATATAACAAATAGTTATTATACCTTGTTTTGTTATGAATATCGATTAATAAAACATACATAAAAATAACACGTGGCTTGTGCAAAGTATTATATACAAAAATTAGAATGTGCAACCTTGATCACATATTTATTGAAAATAAATGATTTCTCTAAGCTGCTTGTTATCTTACAATAGACTTGAAATCACAAAATTATCATTAATTTAGTTGTTCATTTGGTTTTATCCTTATATAGTCTACATTAAATTTTATTCTGCTAACATGCTTATGGTTTACAGTCGAGTCATTTCAATAAGCTCTATGGTCTAAGGTATATGAAGCTATCTAAGGAGCTGTAAAATATGGAAAAAGAGTATAGTAAGGATAGGTTATTGGATTTAACAGCCCACTTTGAGCGGCGTAAGCAATACGCGTCGGAAAAAATAAAGCATTTACGAGAGCAACATGAAATATGTTTTGCTTTGTCTGGTCTAACCTTTAGTAAAAGTCCCTATATTTTTGAGGGTATCGGCGTTTTAAGAGAAGTACTTTATCCGCCAGGAGAAATCGAGCTTGCTGCTGCCCTTAAGAATAAATCCTTACTAAGCCCTATTGCTCGCCATATGCCTGCATTAACGCATGAACTTGCTTTGCAATGCTGTAATTCAACTCTTCAACAGACAGAGTTAAACATAGGATGGTGGATCTTATCGGCGATCAGATGTCGTACTCTCATTGAGGTACTTGTCCCCGCGGTAGCAAATGTATCATGGGATGTTTTCCCCGCGATGAACTCAAACTCCTGCGAAGTACAACTTCTTGAAGACGTACCTGCAACTCGTCGAATAGATACCGTTAAAGAACTATCGCTTGAGGCTCTCGATTGGGTTCAACAATACTTAGAAAATTGGATAACTTTGCTTGAGTTCCCGGCCTTTAGACTAGCTATAGATTCTCTTACGACCCACAACCAACACGCCAATTTACGGATGTCTGCCGCAGCGTTATGGGCAGGAATTGAGGCTCTTTTTGGCATAAACTCCGAACTTCGTTTCCGGCTGGCGCTCATGGCGGCGGCATATCTTGAAGAAAGAGGGGTACAGCGTTTAGAGGCGTATCGCAGGATAAAGAAACTGTATGATTATCGCTCTAAAGCGGTACACGGTGGAGTTACGTCAGATCATCACTTAGTTGAGCATATAATTGAGGTAAGGAAGCTCCTATCGCAACTAGTTTGCCGGATGACAGAGCTAGGCAGAATGCCAACTGTTGAAGATTATGAAGAAAGACTTCTTACTTAAAATCACTTAAATAGTTGCGCGGTCACATTAAGCGAATTACCTCAAAAAATTCACACTTGAAAGTAATTCGGTCAATTTAATTTTAAGCTAAAACTATTTGGGGGTACTTATGGGGGTATCTAATAAAACACAATAATATTAAACGTAGAAATAACAGTTGCTTATGACGGTTTGTTTTATTCCTATTATCTCTTTTTTAAGAAACTCTATGACCAACAGTTGCCGCTATGGTTAACAGAAGCTATTCAGGGATGTTAGCACGTAGCGGCCTGTAGGCCTGTAGTTGTAAAGCTCGAACAGGTACAAAGTGTGAACACTCCCCACGAACCGCTATCAACTCGAAGCTGATGACGCTGCCAACGTCTCTAAACCATCCCGAAACAGATTGATCACAAGTATTAAAGTCCGATGTGTGGCCTGTGAGCTAAACGTACCTGCACACGATACGCAGGCAGCGCTTCGCTCACGCTCCGAAAGGTACACGAGCACCCTGATAAGGTGTGCTCCTTCTGAACACTGATGCAGTCGCTACGCTCCGCTTGTTGCTTGTACCACTAATGGGGCTTTATGGCTTCTATTGTCTGAAATCTGATACATTGCACAAACATCATGTGGATTGCTGTAAAGTTCATCAGTATGATTATTTTCACAATCAGCGGTTGAGAAAACACTTCTGGGAGCTAAGGGACGAGACGATATGAAAGTGACTGATGAGGCTTTGTTACGTTCAGGGTTTACGCAGCCCGAATTGCAGAAGATAAAAAGCAATATTGAAAAATATGGAGGAACGCTTGGAGAGGCCATAAATGACCTCGCCAGACGATTTGTTACCTTGGCGGGAGTGGTGGCTGTTTGTACCTTTATCCTGTTACTACTTATCGTCTTCAGCTCACCTGATAGAGTAATTGCATGGGGGCTGGCGATGATCTTTGGGGTTGCCATTATGTCCTTCGCACAGCCGCCGGTAATTTCCTATAAATCCTGGCGTTACCGAAAAACTATAAAGAATTAACTGGTTCTTGTACAATTAATAAAGCTTTATGGTTGTTATTATCCGAAATCAGTTACTTAGACAAACCACATATGCTCGATAAACATTGAATAGTCGCAACGCCTTGAGCCCGCCAGAGAATAACTACAAGGTATAGGCTCCGCCGCAAAGTTTCGGCTGGATTGCGATAAAGTACATCAATATACTCATCCCTCGAAACGGACATTGCATGAACCGAGGAGAGAAGGATGAAGATCACAGAAGACTCTTTGTTGCATTCTGGATTTACTCGCAAAGAAATACAAAAGTTGAATAATAATATCGCGAATTATGGCGGGGATCTTGATGAGGTAGTCCACGATTTAGCAAGAAGATTTAAAACTCTACTATGGATTTTCTCTTGTGGCATACTTTTTTTCATCTATCTCGTTTTTTCAAAACAGGATGATTATTGGTATGTTTTCTCAGGAGGGATTTCAATACTGATTGTTTTCTTGATCTGTGGTTTTGCTCAGCCACCAATCATTTCCTACAAATCATGGCGGTATGTCAGGTCTGAAAAAAGTTAATCAATACTCATCAGATCAAAGATGACCTTGGCCTTCAAACCATACCCCACTATTTTTTTATAGACTTTGGAGTATTCATGGTTGCCAATATCCAATAGTAGTCGCGTGATATATAAAGATAAAGCCTCCAGACTTCAGCTTTCCTCGACAAGCCAAAAATGGTTTAAATGCTTGCGCTTAAAGAAAAAGCTATACAGACTGCGAGTCCAGTCTCAACCATAAATCACATGAATTTAGCTATCTCTATTGATTGTTCGGCAGCTATTACTTCTGATTTTGCATTACTGTATTTTTGCTCTTTAGATAGCCCATTCTGAATGTGATCCTGCAGCTTCGTAACAGCATGACTCAACCCGGATAGCAATAAGGAGATAGAGTTTGCCAAAATTTTCGACTGGATTGCTGTAAAGTTCATCAGTATGATTGCTTGCACAATCAGTGAATAAGAAACAACTTTCTGGAAAATAAGGGACGATACGATATGAAAGTGACTGATGAGGCTTTGTTGAATTCTGGGTTTACGCCTTCGGACCTGCAGAAGATAAAGAACAACGTTGAAAGCTACGGTGGAACGTTAGGGAATGCCATCAGAGATCTGGCCAGGCGTTTTGTTCTCACTATGTGGGTTGTATCTGGCTGTCTTGCTGTATTCATTTTTTTGATGGTATTCGCATCTGAGGAAAGTGTCTTCTCTGGTGGTATTGGCCTTTCTTGTGGTATCGCGGTTGCAATTTTTATCCAACCGCCTTTGCTTGCCTATAAATCATGGCGATTCTGTAGGGTGAATAAAAATTAATCAGTACCATTCTCCGTCGTCAGAAGATCAAAAATCACTTTCGCTTTGACACTATACCCAGCGATTTTCATCGTTAGCTTAGGCTTGCTCATTGTGTCAACTTTTCGGTAGTAATCGCGTGGCAACCAACGAAATAATCGCCAGGCCCCCGGCTTTCTTGCTAGCCCGAAGATACTGTAGACACCCGCTCCGAGAGTGACTGTATTATAAAAAGCTAACCCATTCTTTGGGCTAAATCCCAGAAATTGTGCGGTTTCCATTGCACCATCAGCAAAAATACCTTCTGATTGAGATTGTTCACCATAGCGAAGATGGTGTGCTTCTTTTGTTATACCGTTAATACCATCAACAAATAAAACTGCTCCTGCAAGTACACCGACGGGTGTCATAGTGGACATCATCACCATCCCACCAAACAATGCTGCTCCAGTTATCACGATGTGAACAGCCGAAATCACATACCCAACAATTTTATTGTTTTCCCTGACAAACTCGACCTTCGCATAAAGCTGAGCGGATCTGGTCCTTAACAAGCGCTCTTGCTCAAGAAGATTCTCTTTTTCGGCACGCAGATTTTTGAGGCATTCAATGCATTCTTCATCGGTTTTCGCCCGCCGTGCTGTCGCGAACTCTTTTTCTACGACCTGTTTTATTTCCTCAACAAACTTGATACGTGTTAGACCATCTTGTAAATAATAAGCTGACAGTCGATTTGCAGTTTCGATCACCTTTCGGGCTTCCAGATTCACCATCGTATCTGACCAGGTTCTGTTCCATCCCCTGTTAAGCAGCGCAATATCCATCATGCTTCCTTTATTAATGTGCCTGGCTGTTTTACGGGCAATATATTCGCCTCATCGTTTTTTCTCAATAGACGATCCCCTGGTATTCATCTCATGCCAGTAAAAGAATAACCACCTGTAATTACGATGACGAATAAAGGGAACGATTAACGATAATTAAGTACGACAGGCATAATATTGTGCGCACCCTGCAAAAAGGCGATATAACCTTTGGGTTATATCGCCTGCTCCTTTTTATCGTGCGATTAAGGCAAACACGCCCCAGCCAAAGTATTCCCGCGTATACGTCACATGGCGTTTAGGCGCATTCGTCAGCTCTGCCCGAACCTCATGCGCAAAGTCATCGTCAGGGTTCTCCTCCAGCCAGCGGCGCAGGGTCAGCCATTTAGCCGCTTCATACCGGTCCCAGCCCTCCTGGTCTGCCAGTACCATTTCGACCAGGTCATAGCCCTGTTCATCGAAAGAGGCGACAAGGTCGGGCAGGGTGAGGAAATCGGCCACCGATGAAACGCCACAGGCCTGGGCAATCTCTTCCGTTGCAGGCACCTGACGCCAGTACGGTTCGCCGATAAGCACCAGTCCGCCTGGCTTAAGGCTCTTTGCCAGCAGTTCGAGCGTCCCGGCGACGCCGCCCGCAATCCAGGTGGCCCCAACACAGGCCGCCACGTCGCATTTTTCATCCGCGACGTAGCCCGCCGCGTCGTTATGAATAAAATGAACGCGTTCACTGACGCCAAGCTCTTCTGCGCGCAGCTTTGCCTGCGCGGTGAAGAGCGGGCTCATGTCGATGCCGGTTCCGGTAATGCCGTAGTCACGTGCCCAGGTGCACAGCATCTCTCCTGAGCCGCTGCCGAGATCGAGAATGCGCGCGCCTTGCTTCATGCGTAACACGCGGCCCAGTGTGGCGTACTTTTCTGGCGTGAAGGGGTTGTGAATGCGGTGTTCACTTTCGCTGATAGTAAAAATACGTGGGATATCCATAATCCTCTCCTTATCGATTATCAGGCTGGGCGCGAACGTTGTTCAGCCCGGTGGTATTGATGCGGTAGGGCTGACCGTTGACGGATTTGATCAGCTTTTTGGTTTTGAGTTTTTTAAAGACGGCGAGTGTGCAGTCGGTGAGCAGAAGCCCTTCGCGGCTGTAGCATTCAACAGAAGTGACGCGGCCAGATGCATCGCGGACGTGCGCAATACGCCCACCTTTAGCGAGAACGTGTAAGGTACGTTGTTCCTGACGGGATAAATTCATACTGGAAAACCTGTTTAATCATCATGTGCAAAACGTGCAAACACACAGCGGTGTCCGCATTCGATTTCGGCGCATTGATAATCAGTCCGGCCTGGAAGGTCGGGGAGCTGATTATCAGATGATTACATTCTCCAGCATCAAAGCCTCGGTAGAGTTGAAAGGTATTTACGAGGTGAATGATAACACCGCTTTTTAGTAAGTGAATAGCCAGGGGTGAAAAATGTGATCACGAAGGGGAGGCGCGGCACCTGCATGTTGTATTTCCGGCAGGCTGGTAGTGAAAAGGTATGTCTGTTCAATGGCCTGTGGTCCGGCTATCTAGCTTTTTCATACTGAAACCCCATGGTATTTCAGGATGAGCGTACTACGATACAAGCCCGCACGAAGCGGGCCGTACAGCACATCACATTACAGCTTCAGCAAACGCGGCAGCTGGTTATCCAGTTCCAGCAGGCAGCTCTTCATGTAGCTTTCGGTTTGAGTGGTCACTTTTTGGTAATTATTTGCACTCCACTCGCTCAGTGGCGCTTCAACTGGCGTAGGAGCGCATTCCGCTACCGTAAATGCAGAGAACATATTTCCACTTTCCGGGCGCTTATAGAACAGGACTTTATATTTCAGCTGATAGAGAGGCGTGGTCGCGGTGGCATCTTTATAGATCAACGCCCAGGTTGCTTTACCAATATAGAGTGGCTGCTTGTAAACGTGGCCATTGCCTTTTTCGTTCAGCCACTTGCTGATATTTTGTTTCGCTTTAGGAACAAACCAGCTGTTCGTCGGGTTTTGCAGGGTTTCGATCGCTGTCCCTTTATAGTTCTCTTTATCAAAGTCACCGGAGTTAATGTTACCGGTTAACGCGCCGAGAACGGCAAGCCCCATACCTGTTGCGGCATGCGTCGGGGTCACTTCACGTAGTGTGTTATCGGCAATACGGTTGTCATTCAGTTCCGGTAGTGCAGAAACGCTGTAAATATCAATTGCGCTGCCATTAGCCGCTTTCACGGTGTCGGGTTTCACCGAGCCAGCACAGCCCGCAAGAATTAAGGATGCAGATACAATTGCCATAAGACGAACTTTCATTTTCTCTCCATGAGATAATTTTACTCAGGTGGCCGCGTGGATGACTCTGAGCAGAAAAGGGCCGTTAATATCGCCCGGAGTTGTTGTCAGCCTGCGAAACAGGCTGACAAGTATCCTGATAAATATCGACCACATAGCCCTGTTCTTTAGTCAGCCAGCCATCTTCCTTTGACCCGCATCAATAATGTTGTCCTCTTCAGGGTTCCTGAGACGGCTTACCGCCTTTCGCCATGCTGGCAAAAACAGCGTCCCGGTAGATCCATGCATGAACGAGTGCAGCAGAAAGATGGACCAGCACCACCGCAAAAAGTACCCTGGCCAGAAGACGATGGGCGTCATGGCACCACGCATAAACAGCCGGACTGGCTGGAACGACAGGCGGCAGGTTGAATCCATCAAACATCACGATGGGTACTCCCGCTGCCGACAGCTGTGCCCAGCCCAGTAGCGGCATGGTCAGCATTAACGCGTACAGCGCCCAGTGCGAGGCTTTGGCTGCAAAGACCTGCCATACGGGCAAATCGGCCGGGAGAGGGGGCGTCCGGCTAAACACACGGTTGGCCAGACGAATCACCGCCAGCAGTAAAATGGCGATACCCAGGGGCCGGTGCAGGTCAATTAACCAAATCCGATGATGTAATGACGTCATCATGGCGGCGCCGATGAACAGCATGGCCAGGATCATCGCCGCCATCAGCCAGTGCAGGCTTCGTGCCAGGGTGTTGAAATGCTGTGGCGCGTGCTCTCGCATACCTTTATTCGTGTTCATTTAACCTCCTGCTTTTGCACGGCTTCGGTTGCTTTGCCGTAGCCGATTTCCCGCTCACGGCGACTGAACGAGTGCGAATAGGCAGCGGAACGCGCGTTTAAGATGGGATCGTTCGATACCGCCACACCCGCAGGAACGATCGAGGGGTCAAAGTTAACGTCGCGGCACGCACCCTGGGATTGCGCTTCGACGCGAGTCACTTCCAGCGTGCCGGCCACGAGCTGCTTGCGATCGTTCGGCCAGGGCTGCGAAGGGTCATCCACCGGATCGCCCGGTTGTGCGAGCTGTAGAACGTAGTCCCAGTAAAGGGGTTTCTGAGCCAGCCTCTGTTGCAGGTTTTCAAACAGGAAGTTGTCATCGGCTTTCTGCCGTTGTTCATCGCTCAGCGACATGAAAGGATCGTGCGGGCGCATCATCCAGCGAACCGGTTGTCGATCCCCCTGCGCGTTCACCAGATAGAAGGCGTTGATGCTGTAAAACGTCGCACCGGAGAAGCTGCCGGGAGCGGGTTTTTGTGCCGCCCATTTAAGGTATTTTTCCGCTTCCGGGTACGCTTGCAAAAAGTCTGCGATACGTTGCGGATCCGGCTTGCCGGTGGCCGCGTCAACAGCGGTTGCTTTGCGCAAGGCCAGGAATCCTTCCGGATTGTGGGTGGCGAAGTAAGGCTCGTTGTTCATCGCCATCCGCCATTGCTGTTTGTCGTCCGTCTTCAGCAGCAGTGCCATGCTCAGCGTTTTCGTCGTGCTATCCGGAGCATGGGGATCGCCAGTACCAATGGAGAATCGTCCCACCACGGGAACTTTCTGCTGCGAGAAGAGGCGAGAGGATGACAGCGAAACTGCGGAACCATTCGGAACGAACGTTCCGGCAAAACAGATCCCTTTACCATGTGCGCGGCGAAAGCCTGGTGGAAATGGCGTTGGTGTTTCACCGACCAGTGCCTGACTGACAGTACGTGATCCAAACCATCCTGCTGTCCACGCAAATGCTCCTGCCAGTGTGCCCGCGACAACGGCGATAGACGCCAGCGCTCCCCAGGTTTTTTTGGATCTCAAATCCAGTTTCGACATAGACGTTTTTCCATTGCAAAACAGTAATGCACGCCACGCGCATATTACGAGTGTGCGCAACAGTAATTAAATTAAGGATGAAAGATGAGACGATTATTTTTATCTCATCGCGGCAGGACTAACCCAGTATTAATACCCGTCATGGCGGGTAATAGATTTAACGCGTGCGTCAGACCAGGTTAATTTGATTATATAAGGCGTGTGCGTTAACAAAAGAATATCACGAAAAGTTTATCTTTTTTGCCAGGCTGACCGTAAACGCAAAACGAACGCCACCCGATGGGTGGCGTCGCAGTCACTCAATATTTGCCCTGCACGGGCATTTTATTGTTCGTTTTTATTCTGCGAAGCACCGAGAGGCAAACGCCATAAATCATAGCGTTCCTCTCCTGATTTAACGGCTCCCGCGAAATGGTCGTTAAGGCGACTCGAGGTAAAGATCAGATCCCCGTCCGGGCGGATTGCCGGGGTATCCGGCCAATGGACGTCCTCGCTGGCGGCGATGAGTGACATGGAACGGTTCTTCGGATCAAAGCGGACAATGCCGTTGCGGGTGACATCGGTGATATAGAGGTTGCCCTTTGCATCGGTCACGAGACCGTCGGTGTTACCGCCCACCACGCCAAGATCCTGGATACCGGTGGCAATCTGCGCATCGGTTGACTCCGGCTGCCTCAGCAATGTCGTAGGCACTGCCCAGGCATGGGTTCCGGTTGTAACTGTCCAGTACAGCGTGCCCGCATCCGGAGAGAGTGCGATGCCGTTGATGCCAATCAGTAAGGGTTTGCCCGGCCAGACCTCCGCACCGTGTGAAACCACCTTCACGCCCGGCTCAATCTGTAGCGCAGGGTGACGGTCGAGCACCCGTCGTGCCGTGCCGGTGGCGAAATCAACGACGATAAGGCCCACGCGGTTTTCCGGTGCGCTCCGCGATCCGCTGTCGGAGATATAGGCGACACGGCGTTTCTCATCGACAACCACATCGTTCAGGAAGCTGGCTTTGCGGTCCGCCACGCCATCAAGGGCGATACGTTTAAGGGTGCGGCCCGTGTTGAGATCCAGCACGACCAGTTTCTGCGAGCCCGCGGGCGACTCCGCTTCGCCCGCGACAAACCCCATGTCCAGCGCCCATAGCCAGCCGTTTTGACGATCAATATAAAAGCCAAGCACGTTACGCAGGCTCTGCGCGGGATCGGTGTTTACCGCGTTCGCCTCGCGGGACGGAAACGCCGTCAGGCGGGCAGGGCCGGACGGGACCGTCGTATCCAGAATGCTCAGCGTGGCGGGTGCGGCGGCAGAAACCAGCCGGGGCGTACTGACAAAGGCCCAGCCCTTTGCATCAAAATGGATACCGGCAATGGGCGCGTAAACCGAGCCTGAAAAGGCCGCCGGCATTTGCCCGTTCTGAGGGGCATCCCAGCTTACGCCAGCATAGCTGCGCCAGCGCTCAAGGGGCAGGGAATTCGCCGCGCTGGCGAAGACCGGGAAAGCGAACAACGCCGCCATCGCAATGGCGGAAAAACTGCGGGTACGGTTGGACATGACAGTCTCCAGTGACAGGTTCTGGTGATGAATGCCGGTCACTTTACTCATCACTCCGGAGGGGATAAATTAGCCAGATTGAAAAACATTTGTTCCTGAAAGAGCAAAATGAGCCGCAAATTCGATTATCTCGGAGACGTTGAAGTCTTCATTACTGTTGTTGAACACGGCTCTTTTACTGCCGCAGCGGTTGTCCTTTCCACCACACCCTCTGTCCTGAGTCGCGCGGTTTCCCGCCTGGAAGCGCGTCTTGGACGGCAGTTATTACAGCGAACGACCCGCCGCGTGGGGCTGACGGAGGCCGGACGCGTTTATCTGGAGCAGGCGAGGTCTGCGTTTGCACTGCTTGATGACGCCGAACGCGAGGGGCGGGGCCTGGAAGACGAGCTGACCGGTCGCGTGCGAATGAGCGTTCCAACCACCTATGGGCACTACCGTCTGCCGCCGCTGCTGGCGCGCTTTGCCCAACACTATCCACGCGTAAAGGTGGAGCTGAACATCACCAATCGCAACGTGGATCTGATTGCGGAGGGATTCGATCTGGCGATTCGCCTGGGCCAGTTGCCCGACAGTGGGTTAGTCGCGCGCAAGCTGGAGGACGCGGCGCTGCTGCTGGTCGCATCGCCTGATTACCTGCACCGCATGGGGAGCCCGCAGACGCTGGAGGAGTTGCATCGCCACACCTGTCTGCCCTTTATCATGCCGCGTACCGGACGCATCGCCCCCTGGGTGTTTCGTGATGAGGAACGTGATATTGACTGGCTGCCGGGTTCAACTATCGAAATCTCAGACGATGTACTCGGCGTGGTTTCGCTGGCGGAGCAGGGGATGGGGATCTGCCAGAGCTATGAATTTATCGTCCGCGACAGGATACAGCGCGGTCAGTTAGTCGAGGTGCTGCCACACCTGCGTGGACGGTCGCGGCCGTTCTCCGTGCTCTTTGCGCCACACCGACGCCAGTCGGCGGCCACCCGGGCGATGATTGATCTTCTGACCACCCAAAAATGACAGGGACATGCCCACCATGAAAAAAGAGACTTATACCTTTTGGCTCTCACTCATCGCGGGCGGTATAGCCCTGCTATCTGGTTTTGTGCTCTGGTCAGTTAACGTTTATCGCGTGACATACCTTACGATCCGCGGGGAGCAGTATCTGGCCTGTGGGGCGTTGCTGCTGGCACTGGTGCCGATGGTTGTTTTTATCAGAAAGGGACGACTGAAAGGTAAGCGCCTTGCAGGCGCGGTAAAAATCTACCTCGGCTTCTTCATTTGCAGCCTGCCGGTTGCCATGTTCGTTATTTTTACAACGGCCTGGCTACTGGAGGGGGACTATTCCTCATGGAGCAAACCTTACCGGTATGAATCCAGTACCCGTCACACCTGCTCGGGGGCGGAAGTCTACGAGCCGGAATTAAAAAAAGAGATCCGCATCTGTAACCCGAAGGGTAATGTTTATTCCAACTCCACTCTGTACGTGGAAAAGCGGAGCAATGCGCTGGGGATTGTGGTGCTTTGGGCGATCACGCGCGCCTGAGCCGGGGAAGGTCAGGGCGCGTGAATCAGCGTCAGCCCGCCTCCAGCATCCCAAAGCTCACAATACGCGAACGGCCCAGCTCTTTCGCCCGGTATAAGGCCACGTCGGCAGCGCGCAGCAGGTTATCGCTCTGAGCGTGCTGCGGATAGCTGGCGACGCCAATCGACACATCCACCGGGCCAATCTCTGAAAGCCCATAGCGCAGCGACAGTTCATGCACGCCGTTATAAATCTCTTTGGCGCACGCCTGCGCCGCCTCTTCATCGACGCCGGAAAGCAGCACCAGAAACTCTTCGCCACCATAGCGGAACGCCAGCCCGCTGTCGTGTACGGCGCGTTGCACAATGGAGGCCACGCTTTTGATGACCTGATCGCCCGCTTCATGACCAAAGCGGTCATTGATGCTTTTGAAGTGGTCGATGTCGATCATCAGGCAGCTTACCGGCTCTTCATTGCGTACCGCCTGCGCCATTTGGGTGCGCAGGGTGTCCTCCAGATGATGGCGGTTACGCAAGCCGGTGAGCGGATCGAAGAGGGCTTTTTCCAGCAGGGCATCGCGCAGACGTTGGTTGGCCAGCGCCAGGCCGAGCGCTTCAGCCATCAGCTCCAGATAGGCGCGGGAAGGGGCATTTTCCGCGGTGATATTCTGGAAGGAGAGCAAGCCAATGGCTTCGCCCTGAGCAATCATAGGGACGCACAGCGACGTATGCGTGTGCGACGCCGGTAGATGGTAGCAGGCGATATCCGGCTCGCCGTTCACGGGCGGATGGCTCTGCCCGCGTCTGACCGCCCAGCATTCATCGGGATGGAAAGGTGTATCGTCACCCGGTGGCGAAAGCCACTGTGCGACGCAGCGCATCTGCCACGGATCGCGGTCGAGAATATAGAGCCGCCCGGCAATCCCCGGCGCGATATTGGGGGCGAACAGCTCCGCTACGTTAATCACGTCCGCAAAATTCTCACACCCCTGCAGCCGCTGGGTCATGCGGGCCAGCAGCTCGCGAATGGCCCAGTCGGCGTCGCGCTCTTTTTCCAGTCGCTGTCGTGCGAGGCCATTTTCACGAAAGATCCGGATGGCCTGCGCCATATCGCCAATCTCATCAATCTGGTTGAAATTGGGTGTTTCAACCGCGTAATCCTGCGACGCGAGACGGTGCACCACATCGCTCAGGCGTACCACCGGGCGCAGCACGCGGCGTTTTAAGATAAAACCAAGCACAAACAGGAAAAGAAGGGCAGTAAGACCGACCATCATCTCAGAAGCCGTACGCAGCGCTTTCGATTTTTTCGTCGCCTCCTGAACGGAAGCGATCACCCGCTTGTCGAGTATCTGGCGGAAGTGCTCAATCTGATTCTGGGCGCGTTCCAGCTCCTGTTCATAGGGCGTACCGTAGAGCAGGGCAATGGCCTGCGCGTCTTCGCCTCGCGCCATGCTGGTGAGTGCGGCCTGCTGCTCGTCCTGTAACGCATCGACGATTTTTATCCCTTCATGCAGTAAGGAGAGTTCATCATCTGACGCGCCAACATCCTGCAGTTTATCCAGCCGGAGTTCGGTGTTCTTCAGGGTTTTCTCTGACTGATTGTATTCCCTGAGAATCTGCGGATCTTTTTTAATCACGTACAGGCGGGCTAAATCGGACTGTGCCCAGACCTCGATTTCGATTTCTTCCGTAAGCTGATCAAATATCTGCCGCTGTTCAACGGCCTTACGCTCAAGGGTATCGGCATTGGACGCCATCAGCATGATGATGCCGGAAGCGAGGGTCAGGCAGACCGTGGCACCGTAGGCCCAGTTTGTTATCGTCGCGATTCGCACCTGGTGATCCTTTTACGACCAAAGAAGGATGGCGTTCTTTCAAATTATAGAAAACGTTTGATTTAAGGCGAAAAAAAAGGCGGCACAGCGCCGCCTGTCTGGAAGGTTATCGTCAGTGATTTATAAATCTGGAGGGTTTCTTCCCTCTTCAATAAACGCGGCATCCAGCTCTTCGGCGTTACCCGCGTGATCGCGACCGGAGAAGAGATTCCAGCAGGCGATAAACAGCGCGGCAATCAGCGGGCCAATGACAAAGCCGTTAATGCCGTACAGCTCCATCCCGCCAAGCGTTGAGATCAGGATCAGGTAGTCCGGCATTTTGGTGTCTTTCCCCACCAGCAGCGGGCGCAGGATATTGTCCACCAGCCCGACGATAATCACGAAGAAGCCGACAATGAACAGCCCCTGCCAGATCTGGTGCGTCGCGAAGAGGAAAATGGCGGCCGGAACCCAGACAATCGCCGACCCCACCGCAGGCACCAGGGAGAGGAAGGCCATCAGCGCACCCCAGAGGATGCTGCCGTCGATACCGGCAATGGCAAACGCAATCCCGCCGAGCGTACCCTGAACCACCGCGACAACCGCCGTGCCTTTTACCGTCGCCCGCGAGACGCCGACAAACTTGGCGAACAGGTGTTGTTTGGCGAAATCGGACAGCGGCAAGGAGTCGAGGATCTGGCGCACCAGGAACGGCCCGTCTTTCAGCAGGAAGAACAGCAGATACAGCATGATGCCGAAGCTAATGGCAAAGCCAAAGGTCCCTTTGCCGATCAGAAACGCGCTGCCCGCCAGATACTGCCCGCCCTGCAGGGCGACATCGGACAGCTTTTTCTGGATCTGCGCGGCGTTGGTCAGGTTGTGATCGGCGAGGAAACCGCTGGCCCAGTCTGGCAGATGGTTAAAGATGCTCGCCACCACCTCCGGGAATTGCGTGTTGTTCTCCTGCAGTTTGGTGTACACCACGTTCAGCTCTATGGCGAGCGAGGAGAGGATCACCATCAACGGGATAAAGACGATCAGGCAGATGATCCCGATAGTCAGCAGCGAAGCCAGCCCGTTACGATCCCCCAGCGCGGCGCGCAGCTTGTTTTTAACCGGGTTAAAGATGACGGTCAGAATGGCGGCCCACAGAATGGCGGAGAAGTAGGGCGACAGCACGTCGAAAAACGCCCACGTCACGAGGGCGAGAATAAAGATAAAGAAACCTTTGGTCAGTCCGTTAAAGCGCATCAGTCAGTCCTGGTTACTAAGAAACAGTGTCGACTATAGAACTGATTGACGAATTTACCAACCATTGCACCGGCCTGCGCAAGCCACGCACCGCCGGGCAATGTCAGGAGGGGAGGGATCAAATCTCCTCAAATAACGAACTGACCAGCGCAACGTGCGTTTTCACGCCCACCGCCAGCGCGGCCTCGTCGATGCGAAAGTGTGGATTGTGGACGTTCCAGACGGCGCCTTTTTCCTCGTTGCCGCAGCCGATGAACAGGAATGTCCCCGGAACCTTCTCCTGATACGAGGAGAAATCCTCGCTGCCGAACAGGGCCCGATCGGCAAGCTGCAGCGTTCCTTCTCCAAAATGCGCCGCCATCGCCGCTTTGGCGATGGCATTGGTCTCGGCATGGTTGTTGCCAACGGCGTAACCCTGCTGCCAGCGAATCTCACAGCGCGCGCCGTGGGCACTGACGACGCCCTCAACAATACGCTGCATCAGCTGCGGCACCTGCTCGCGCACCTGCTGATTATGCGTACGCACCGTTCCGGCCAGGCGGGCGCTGTCCGGAATCACGTTATAGCTGTCACCAGCCTGGAAGGTCGCGATGGTCAGTACCGGGGCGTTAATCGGGTCGAGATTACGCGCCACCACGTTTTGCAGCGCGGTGACGACTTCAGCGCCGATCACCACCGGGTCGATGCAGAACTGCGGCATTGAGCCGTGTCCGCCCTGGCCGAAGAGCGTGATATCAAAATTATCGCTGGAGGCGACATAGACGCCCTCTTTCAGGGTAATTTTACCGGTAGGACTGGTCGGAAAAACGTGCAGACCGAAGATCTTCTCGACGTCGTCAACCACGCCTTTCTCCACCAGTGCGCGCGCACCGCCCGGTGGCACTTCTTCGGCAGGCTGGAAGATAAACTTGATGCTGCCGCAGAGCTGGCTGCGCAGATGACAGAGCACTTTCGCTGCCCCCATCAGCATGGCGGTGTGGGCATCGTGACCGCAGGCATGCATCACGCCGGGTTTGGTTGAACTGAATGCTTCACCGCTCTCTTCCTGCAGCGGCAGGGCGTCGATATCTGCACGCAGTGCCCACATCGGGCCGGGTTTTTCACCCTGTAATACCGCCACCACGCTGTTCTCCAGCGGGCGGCTAATCGTCAGCTCCGGCAGATTCGCCAGTTCACGGGCGATAAAATCTGCGGTCGGCTTTTCCTGAAATGAGAGATCCGGGTTGGCATGAATATGCCTGCGCCAGCGGATCACCTCGTCGTGAACGTCGCGGATAAGGTTTTCAGTGCTACTTTTCATGACAGTCTCCTTCAGTCAGTCACCGGCAGTGAGGGGGCAGGTTTTTTTATCAGTGGCACTATCGCCACGCCCGCGCACACCATTGCCAGTGACAGGAAAATAAATGCGCTTTCATAACTGTGGCTTTTTCCAACGAGATAGCCAATCACAACCGGTGAAACGAAGCCCCCCAGCGTCCCTCCGGTGTTTATCAGACCGATGGCCGAGCCCATGATGTTCTCCGGCAGGCGTTTCATTGGCAGGGTAAACGCGGTCACAAAGGTGGCCATCAGGAAGATCTCCCCCACGAACAGCAGGACGCTGGCACTCACCGCCGTGGCAGTGTGGAAGATGCCGAGAATGGCGGCCGCGCTCACCAGTGCGCAGATCAAAATCACCTGTGGCTCGCGGTGGTGGAAGTATTTTCCGACCAGCCAGCCAGTGCACAACGATGAAAGCCAGATCCCCGCGCCGCCAGCCGCCACGATATAACCGGACACCTCAATCGGCATGCCCATGCTCTGGACAAAGAATTTAGGCAGCCAGGCCAACAGGCCATAGCTTGGGATATTGATGCAAAACACCGAGAAAAACAGCAGCAGCACCGTAGGGTTACGCCACAGCGCCTCGCGTTGCCCGTGCGCGGCCTGGCGTGGCGCGGGTTTCTGATACGGCACGCGCAAGGCGATCAGCAGGGCAATGGCGCAGGCCACGATCCCCAGTGCCACAAACGAGGCGTGCCAGCCCAGGTGTGCCAGCGCCGAGACGGCCACAATCGGCCCGACGGTCATCGCCAGCCCGGCGGAGGAGAGCAGAACCGACTGGGCGAAGGTGCGTTTTTCCAGCGTAAAATTGCTGACCACCGCTTTCGCGCAGGAGCAGGGATAGCCGGAATGCCCCACGCCGGAGAGAAAGCGAAACACCAGCAGCAGGCCAAAGGTCATACCCAGCGCGCCAAAGCAGAGGGCGAAGATCCCCAGCGCACACAGAGAAAGGATCAGCATGGTTTTGTAGCCGACTCTGTCGTTTAGCCAGCCCGCAGGCACCTGAAAGAGGGAGTAGGCGAGAAAGAAGATCCCGGTGATATAGCCCAGCTGCGCGGTGGTGAGCCCGAACTCCTTTTCGATTGGCAGCAGGGCAAAACCCATTACGGTTTTATCGATGTAGACCACGACATAGCCGATAAAAAGCAAAAAAATCATCTGTGACTGGCTTTTCATTCTGTTTTCCGCCTGACGTCAGTGTGCGATGAGAAATGTTGTGTGCACCCTGAATCTAGGGGTTTACCCGACAGGCGGGAAGATATAATTTTTCTATAGGTGATGCTTTTTTGTTATAGGGCGAGCGATGAAATATCTGCCAAAACTCGGCCATCTTCAGGCCTTTCGTCAGGTGGCGCGCAGCGGCAGTATCCGTTCGGCCGCCCGGGAACTGGGCGTTTCGCAGCCCGGATTGAGCCGGACATTGCGTGAGCTTGAGCAAACTTTAGGCACCCAACTTTTATTGCGCAGCAAAGAGGGGATTGCGCTTACCGAGGCGGGAAGGGCGTTTTCCCAACGGGCGGAGTGGGTGCTTGAAGAGTTGCGGCGTGCGGCGGATGAAGTGGAGCAGATTAACCATTTTACTCACGGGCGTCTGACGGTGGGGTTCTCTTCGCTTATTGCGCTGACCGTCTTTCCTGATGTGGCCGGGGCGTTCAAGAAAACGCTGCCCCAGGTCTTGCTGACGGTGAAGGAGGGGCAACTCTCTTCGCTTCTGCCTGGTGTACGAAACGGTGAAATAGATATGGCTATTGGCTCAGTGGATCCGATGGCGCCGCCGGAAGGGGTGATGATCGAACCGCTGTTTACCTCGCCGTTTTGCATCATCGCGCGCAAGGGGCACCCACTGGCAGAAGCCCGCGATCTGATGGCGCTGCGTCAGGCCAAATGGCTGCTGCCGGAGTCATCCATGGGCTACTACCAGCAGCTACAAAATGAGCTCAGCCATTTTTATCGACAGGTGGATATCACCCCGCTGCGCACCGATTCCGTCATCACGGGGCTGAATATGGTGCTTAACGCGGACTATCTGACGGTGGTCGCGCGGGCGATGTGTCAGCCGCTGCAGCTTGATGACAAGCTGGTGGCGTTGCCCATCACCCAACTGCCGTCGGCGCAGTATTGCGCGGTGTGGTCGCAAAAGTCGGCGATGACCACCAACGCCCGTCAGTTTTTGATTCGCCTGCGCGAAGCATGCAGAGGGTTTAGCTGGTAGGGGAAAGATACAACTTTTGTCTGAGCCAGAATCACAGCCGTCCGCGCCATGCTGTAAGTATCTGCTTGCGGAGGTGCTTATGGCCTGGCGTCCGATTCTGTATGTGATCCTCACAACCCATCCCCGACTCAGTGCGCGACGCGCCCGGTTGCGTCTGGTCGTCTAGCTTTTTTATGTTATTCGCGGTATAACACACCTTCTTTGGATGTTTAGATGTCCATACGTATAGAAGGTAATATGCAAACACAACAAGAAAATGGGCAGCTAAAGCGCACCATGAAAACACGCCACCTGATTATGCTCTCGCTGGGTGGCGTGATTGGCACAGGGTTATTCTTTAATACCGGTTATATCATTTCGACAACCGGGGCAGCAGGAACGCTGCTGGCCTATCTCATTGGCGCACTGGTGGTCTGGCTGGTGATGCAGTGTCTGGGCGAACTGTCGGTGGCAATGCCGGAAACCGGCGCATTTCACGTCTATGCCGCTCGTTACCTCGGCCCGGCGACGGGCTATACCGTGGCGTGGCTGTACTGGCTCACCTGGACGGTGGCGCTTGGATCGAGCTTTACCGCCGCCGGGTTCTGTATGCAGTACTGGTTCCCACAGGTGCCCGTCTGGGTATGGTGCGTGGTCTTCTGCGTGGTGATTTTTGGCCTGAACGTTATCTCCACGCGTTTCTTTGCCGAGGGCGAATTCTGGTTCTCGCTGGTGAAAGTCATCACTATCATCGCCTTTATTATTCTTGGCGGCGCGGCGATCTTTGGCTTTATCCCGATGCAGGATGGTTCGCCTGCGCCGGGTCTGAGCAACATTACCGCTGAAGGCTGGTTTCCGCATGGCGGCCTGCCGATCCTGATGACCATGGTGGCGGTAAACTTTGCCTTCTCCGGCACCGAGCTTATCGGTATTGCGGCGGGCGAAACGGAAAACCCGCATAAGGTTATTCCGGTGGCGATCCGCGCGACCATTGCCCGACTGATCATCTTCTTTATCGGCACCGTGTTTGTGCTGGCGGCGCTGATCCCGATGCAGCAGGCCGGGGTGGAAAAGAGCCCGTTTGTGCTGGTGTTTGAAAAAGTCGGGATCCCGTATGCGGCAGATATCTTTAACTTTGTGATTTTGACCGCGATCCTCTCGGCGGCAAACTCCGGTCTGTACGCCTCAGGGCGCATGCTGTGGTCGCTTTCTAACGAGAAAACGCTGCCGCGCTGCTTTGCCCGCGTCAATAAAAACGGCGTGCCGCTGACGGCGCTCTCTGTTTCTATGCTCGGTGGCGTGCTGGCGCTCTTCTCAAGCGTGGTTGCGCCGGACACGGTGTTTGTGGCGCTGTCGGCCATTTCCGGTTTTGCGGTGGTGGCGGTGTGGATCAGCATCTGCGCGTCGCACTTTGTCTTCCGTCGTCGTCACCTGCAGTCCGGACAGCCGCTGTCTGCTCTGCACTATCGCGCGCCGTGGTATCCGCTGGTGCCGGTGCTCGGGTTTATCCTCTGTGTGGTGGCATGTATCGGCCTGTGGTTTGATCCGAGCCAGCGCATTGCCCTTTATTGTGGCCTGCCGTTCGTTGCCCTGTGTTATGGTGCCTACTACCTGACCCGAAACCTGACATCGCAGGAGCCTGAACATGTCGCAGAATAATCCGCTTACCGCCCTCCTTGAAAAGCAGCCGTTTGTGGTGCTGGATGGCGCAATGGCAACTGAACTGGAAGCGCGCGGGTGCAACCTTGCAGACAACCTCTGGTCTGCCAAAGTATTGATGGAAAACCCGGAGCTTATCCGTGAAGTCCACCTCGACTACTACCGCGCAGGTGCGCAGGTGGCGATCACCGCCAGCTATCAGGCCACGCCTGCGGGCTTTGCGGCGCGCGGTCTGGACGAGGCGCAGTCCCGTGCGTTGATCGGCAAAAGCGTGGAGCTGGCGCGTAAGGCACGTGAAGCGTATCTGGCGGAAAATCCGCAGGCGGGCACGCTGCTGGTGGCGGGGTCCGTTGGGCCGTATGGCGCCTATCTGGCGGATGGCTCTGAGTATCGCGGTGATTATGTGCGTCGTGCTGAAGAGTTCACCGCGTTTCATCGTCCGCGCATTGAGGCGTTGCTGGATGCGGGGGCGGATCTGCTCGCATGCGAAACACTGCCATCCTTTGAGGAGAACAAAACGCTGGCAGCACTTCTGGCTGAGTATCCCCGCGCCCGGGCATGGTTCTCGTTTACCCTGCGCGACAGCGAGCACCTGAGCGACGGGACGCCGCTGCGGGAGGTTGTTGCGGCCCTGAAAGATAATGCACAGGTCGTGGCGCTGGGCATCAACTGTATCGCGCTGGAAAACACCACCGCGGCCCTGAAACACCTGCACAGCCTGACGGCATTGCCGCTGGTGGTCTATCCGAATTCGGGCGAGCATTATGATGCGGTGACCAAAACCTGGCACCATCACGGTGAAGCGTGCGAGACCCTGGCGGGGTATTTGCCTCAGTGGCTGGAGGCTGGTGCCAGATTAATCGGTGGATGCTGTCGCACCACGCCGAAGGATATTGCTGAGCTGACGTCTCAGCGCTAATACCTTCACCCTAACCCTCTCCCATGGAGGAGAGGGTTCTCCAGTATTTTTTTAACCATAAGCGATAACGCTGCTCTCAGAATGACTGAGAGCA